>DASXUF010000056.1 GCA_036504975.1 Candidatus Binatia bacterium
TGGCGCGCCCGGAGGGATTTGAACCCCCAACCCTCAGATCCGAAGTCTGATGCTCTGTCCAGTTGAGCTACGGGCGCTGTGATTATTTTAGATTTTCTTCGGCGATTTTCCCAGTCGGAGAGGTTCCGCTGCCGTTGGCCGTTTGGGGCTTCACCGTCGCCAGCGTCGCGGTTTCTTTTTTGCATCGATCTGCGCTGCCGAATCCGGCGGCGTAGCCGCTGGCGCTATAAAGAATCCCCATGAGCGGGCTGCCGAGCGCGCTCGCGGCGACGAATCCAACGACGTTGCCGACCGCTCCTCCGGCCTTGGCTCGGTCGATCCGGTCGGGACAGTGCTGAGGCGCAGTTACTTTCGCGGGATTGATCGGCCCCCTGAGGCCGGGCCGGCCGGTTGTAGTCGAGCAACCGGCGATGAGCAGCAGACTGAGAACGAAAAGCTTGAGCGACCTCACTTTCATGTCGAGATTCGTCTTTAGCTTTCTTCCTTCCGCCTACGGCCTACCGCCTAATTCCTTTTTATTACTGGAACCGCACCACGCGTAGGCCCTTCTCGCCGAAGAAACGCTCGAGCTCCTTGGGAATCTGCCGATCGGTGAGAAACAGAGAACGCTGGGGCAGGTAGTAGCCGGAAACGCCCAGCGTCAATTTGTCTTTGGCCGCACGGTCGTTCGCCTGGAAGCGCTGCTCACGATAGGTGGCCGATTCTCCCACGGCCGCGAGCAGGCGCGCGATCAGATCTCGCGACGAAGTGCCCGCGAGATCCAGCTCGACGACTCTCACGGCTTCGCTTTGTTGCAGCGCCGTCATCAGCTCGTCGCCGAAAGGTTTGAAGGACAGCGCGACCTTTTTGCCGCCGTACTCGAACAACCGGTCCACTTTCGCGTCAATCCGAATTCCGTCGCGGAGCACGACGGGGAACTGGCCGCCGCTGGAAAAAGTAATGCCGTAGTCCTTCAGAAAGGTGTCTACCAGCGCGGTCTTGTCGTTCGGCCAGTTCTCGATCCGCGCCTCAGCCGGCTTGCCGCCGCCCGCCGAGGCCGCCGGCGGCGCCATGGAGCTCGGCGAGGGAAGAAGAATCTCTTTCAAGTTCATTCCCTTGAGCGAGAGATAATCCCGAAGGTATTCCGGAGTCTGTCCCGGAGCATCGGTCAGGCTGACCACCAGCACTTGAGGCATCGCGCCGGTCTCGTCCGGCGGCATCACCATCCATTCCCCTTTCACTTGCAGGGCGACGCCGCCGTCTTGAATGACGACCGGCTGATTCGACGGCAAGCTCTGGAAACCCAACTTGAACAACAGGCCGGTGACCGCTTCGTGGAGCGACGCGCCTTTTTTTACCGACACCACGGGAAGTCCGGGGCCGGCGGCCGCCAGCTTGGATTGCAGCGCCGCGGTGATTTTACTTTGCATGTCCAGAACCACTCTCTGTCCTTTTTTCGGATTCTGAACGATCGGATAAGAACCTCGATCGATATGAACCGTGCCTTCACGCAAGGGCACAACCTCCTCGCCTTCGCGGGTCGTCTCCTGCCCCAAAACCTTCATCACCGATGCCAGAAGGTCGAGATTCTCCTGGACGGTGATTTTTTGTCCGTAATCGAGACCGACGACGGGCATCGGCTCATCCACTTTGGTTTTGACGGCCGGCTGCGCGACACTCCCCCTCGCGGTCCCGCCCGGCAGGCGAATCGTTTCTCCAACTAAAAGGATATCCCAATTTTTTTTCCCCGGATTGAGCTCTTTGACTTGCTCGGCGGCGCGACGGAGCGCCTCCAGTCCATCGATGCCCAGTTGCTCGCGGAGGACCTTATACAGCGTGTCGCCGGGCTTCACCTGGTATCCGTCCTTCGGCTGAGGTTCGGCGGCGACCTTCGCGGGCGCGGTTTTTTCCGCGGCTTCGACGGCCGCCTTGAGGCCGAGGATCTCGTCGGCTTGAACCGGGATGAAGAGCGTATCGCCGATTTGAAGCACGTCGGGGTTCTTGAGATTGGGATTGAGCGCGCCGACCAACAGGACGTAGCGCTTGAAGCGCTTCTCCGAGAGTCCTCTCTCCTGAATCAAGATCCGCCACAGAGTATCTCGCGGACGGATCACCCGATCTTCTCCCTCGACGGTCTTGCCCTGATACTCGCGCGATTTGGCCGTCCGGCGCAGCTCAAGCTGCGCCGGCTGCTCCTGATCGCTTTTCGTAGGCGGTTGTTGGGCGCCGGCCAGTGAAAACAGCGCGAGAATACCGGCGGCGCCGCCGGCGACAATTCCCGTTCCGAGACGGCGTAGGACTATTTCACTTTCCATAAGGTACCTCCGGAGGTGTCTTCGATAATGATACCTCTCTCTTGAAGCTCGGCGCGTATCCGATCCGCTTCCTGCCATTGTTTCTGCTTGCGAGCCTGTTCTCTCCGCCGTATCAGCTCTTCAATGTCCCGTGGCGCGACGCCGCTCTGCCGTAACCAGCGCTCTTTCTTTCGGTTGAAAAAAGCTTGCGGGGAATCCTGCAGCAATCCCAACGCCTCGCCGACATTTTTCAAAGCGGCGACCCGGGACCCCAGCTCCGCGGCCTTGCCTTCGTCCATCAGCCGGTTCAGCGAGCGGACTTCGTCAAAGAGAAGAGCGACGGCCCTAGGAGTGTTAAAGTCGTCATCCATCTCGCGGCGGAACTCTTGCAAAAACTCCGCGTCGGGCGCCGATCCGCCGGAAGCGCCCGATTGCTCGAAGCGGTCGATCGTCTCGTAAATTCGCTCAAGCCCCTTCCCCGCCTCTTCCAATCCTTGCTCGGAAAAATCCATCGGGCTGCGGTAATGGCTGGACAGCATGTAGTGGCGCAGCGCGGACGCGTCGTGGCGGCTGAGGACTTCGCGAATCGGCAGGATGTTTCCCAGCGACTTGGACATCTTTTCCTGGTTGATGTTGAGAAAGCCGTTGTGCATCCAGGCGCGCGCGAGCGGCAGGTCATACGCGGCCTCGGACTGGGCGATCTCGTTCTCGTGATGGGGAAAAATCAAATCCCGGCCGCCGCCGTGAAGGTCGAAAGGCTGGCCGAGATATTTCGTGCTCATCGCCGAGCACTCGATGTGCCAGCCCGGCCGGCCCTTTCCCCACGGGCTCTCCCACGAAGGCTCGCCGGGCTTGCTCGCCTTCCACAGCGCGAAATCCATCGGCGATCTTTTGCGCGGATCGATTTCCACCCGCGCGCCCGCCTCCAGCTCGTCGATCTTTTTGCGCGAGAGTTTGCCGTAGCCCGGGAAGCGACCGACATCGTAATAAACGTCTCCGTCGACGCGGTAAGCCAAGCGCTTTTCTTCGAGGCGATCGATTAAATCGATGATATCCTTAATGTGCTCCGTGGCCTTTGGCTCTTCGGTCGGCGGCAAGAGTCCCAGCGTCCGAGCGTCTTCCTGGAACTCGGCGACGTACCGGCTGGCGACCGCCTCCGCCGTCGTGTTTTCTTGTTGTGCGCGTTGGATGATCTTGTCGTCGACATCGGTGAAGTTGCGCACGAAGTGGACACGAAAGCCGAGGAACTTGAAGTAGCGATAGACGACGTCGAACGTCAGTAAGGAGCGGGCGTGGCCGACGTGAGAGGAGTCGTAAACCGTCACGCCGCAAACATAGATGCGAACTTCCCCTTCTTTGAGAGGGACAAAAGGCTCTTTTTTTGCTGAAAGGGTGTTGTAAATCTGCAGCCCCATGGGCTTTTCTCTCTCATCTTACGGATTGGCGGCCGATTTGCAAGGGAAGAAAGGGCGAATTGCGCCGACGCTCTTTGCCCTTGCGGAAAAAGTCGAAAAGGCATACACAAAAATCCGGGAAATGGATTTTGCAAAACCTCACAACGATCTGCGCGAGTTAATCGCCGCCCTCGAAGCCCACGACAAGCTGGTCCGCGTTCGACGAGAGATCAACAAGGACACCGAGCTGCACCCTTTGGTGCGCTGGCAGTTCCGCGGTTTGAAAGAAGAGCAACGCAAGGCGTTCCTCTTCGAGAACGTCGTCGATTCCAAGAATCGAAAGTATGAAAGCCCGGTGCTGGTCGGCGGCCTCGCCGCCTCATCGGCGATTTATTGCCTGGGCTTGAAGTGCAATCCGGAGGAAGTCGCCGACCGTTGGATCCACGCGATGGATCATACGATCGAGCCGGAGATCGTGCCGTACGGCCCGGTCATGGAGGAGATCCACGCCGGCAAGGATCTTTTGAGCCGCGGCGGCTTCCACGAATTTCCCATTCCGATCTCGACTCCCGGCTTCGACAACGGCCCTTACATCACGGCGGGCCACTGGATCACCAAAGATCCGGAGACCGGCCGGCGCAACGTCGGCAACTATCGCGGCCTCATCAAGGGCGCGGGATGGAGCGGACTCATGTCCGGCACGCCGCAAGACCTCTCGCGCCACTGGGAAAAGTGCCGGCAGAGGGGAATTCCGCTCGAAGTCGCGGTCGCCGTCGGCACGGTGCCCGCGGTCTCGTTCACCGCGACGCAAAAAGTTCCGCCGACGATGGACGAGCTGGCGCTCGCGGGCGGGCTCATCGGCGAGCCGATCAAGCTGGTCAAATGCCAAACCGTCGATCTCGAAGTCCCGGCGACGGCCGAGATCGTTTTCGAAGGAATCATCCCGACGAACTGTCTCGAAGAGGAAGGTCCGTTCGGCGAGTCGATGGGCTACGTCGATCCGCGAACTCTGAGCAACGTCTTCGAGCTGACCGGCGTCATGCACAGAAAAAATCCCGTCTGGGTTTCGATCATCAGCCAGGTGACGCCGAGCGAAAGCTCGAAGATCAAGGCGATGGGGATGGCGACGCTGATCCTCCGCTCTCTCAAGCAAAAGGGCTTTTCCAGCGTGCTCGAAGTTTCACTCATGGAGCCGCTGGTGAACCTGCGCCCCTACGTCGTGCTGCGCATGAAGAAACGCGACGATCAGGATCCGTGGAAGGCGATGGACGCGCTGCTCGATTACGGCGACCGCGTGGGCAAGCTCGTGATCGCCGTCGATGAGGACATCAACCCGCACGATCCGGTCGCGGTCACGTGGGCGATCACGCACCGCTCGCAGCCGCACAAAGACATCAAAGTCGTCCGCGACCGACCGTTCGGGGCCACACCCATTGGAATGGTCGCCAAGCATCCGTCGAGCCGCTACGACAACTCGGAGTCTTCCCTGCTGATCGATGCCACGCGCAAAGCCGACTATCCGCCCATCTCGCTGCCGAAAAAAGAATATATGGAGCGGGCGCGGAAAATTTGGGAGGAGCTCGGGCTCCCCAAGCTGGAGCCGCAGGAGCCGTGGCACGGATATTTTCTCGGCTTGTGGCCCGAGGCGCTGGACGAGGAGGCTGCGATGGCCGCGGCCGGCGACTCCGACAAAGTCGGGGAAAAGCTCCGCGCAACCAGAGTTCCCGTCGGCGAGGGCGAGACGCTCGGCTCGATGCGGTCGAAATGGGGCAAGACGCACGCGGGCAGGTCGGAGTGAGGCTGCGACGAAGGCCGCCATCGCTCTCACCCTCTCCCCTTCCCTCTCCCTCTGGGAGAGGGTGAGGGAAAGGACAACAACGTAATGAAACGACGCGTCTCGCTGAACGTCAACGGAGAAAGTTATGATTTGGAGATCGAGCCCAACCGCCTGCTCTTGCACGCGCTGCGCGAAGACATCGAGCTTACGGGAACCAAAGAAGGCTGCAGCATCGGGGTCTGCGGCGCGTGCAGCGTGATCGTGGACGGCAGGCTCGTCAGCTCCTGCCTCACGCTCGCGGTCGCCTGCCAGGGAAAAGAGATCACAACCATAGAAGGATTGGCTAAAGACGGAGAGCTTCATCCTCTCCAGCAAGCGTTCGTCGAATACGGCGGGCTCCAGTGCGGCATCTGCACGCCGGGCCAGATCATCGCCGCCAAAGCTCTGCTGGACGAGAACCCACGACCGACGGAAGAACAAGTCAAGGAGTGGATGGCCGGCAATCTCTGCCGCTGCACCGGCTACTATAAGATTCTTGAGTCGGTGATGGCCGTGGTCGAGGGAAAAGTTACCGTCGAAAGGGCGAAACGAGAACAGAGACAAGCAAAGATCCAAAGCCTCGGTGTGTACAAGAGCACTGCGCCCTCACTCTTGCCCTCTCCCTCGGGGAGAGGGTTGGGTGAGGGAAAAACGGAAAGGTAAACCCGCAACTGATCGCGATAGCACCTACGGCCAACAAAATGTCCAAAGCCGAAAACTTTTCCGTCGTCGGCAAGCGTGTTAATCGCGTCGAGGGTTTTGAGAAAGTAACCGGCGAGTCGCGCTACATCGCCGACATCGTTCTGCCCCGAATGTTGTTCGGCAAGGTTCTCCGAAGCCCCTACCCGCACGCGAGGATTCTCAACATCGACATCGGCAAGGCGGAAAGACTCCCGGGCGTGCGCGTCGTCGCAACCGCCGAGGACACGATCAAGAAACCCTGGGGTGCTTTCTTCGCCGACCAGTATCCGCTCTCCGTCGGCAAAGTGCGCTACGTCGGCGAAGAAGTCGCGGCGGTGGCCGCCGTCGATAGGGAAACGGCAGAAGAAGCGCTCGACCTGATCGAGATCGACTGGGAAGAGCTGCCCGCCGTATTCGACGCCGAAGAGGCAATGAAGCCGGACGCGCCGCGGATTCACGAGGACAGGGAAAGCAACGTCGCGATGACGATCGACGTCGAGCGCGGCAACGTCGAAAAGGCCTTCGCCGAGTCCGACGTGATCGTCGAGGACACGTTCCAGAGCGCGCCGCAGTGGCACTGCGCGATCGAGACCATCGGCAGCGTCGCCGACTACTCGCCTGCCGGAAAGTACACGATCTATATGAACACGCAGACGCTGTTCAACGCCCGCTACCGCATCGCCGCCGCGCTCGGCGTGCGCGAGACTGATGTGCGCATCATTCAGAGCGCGGTCGGCGGCGGCTTCGGCGGCAAATCGTGCGACGACAACAACGCGATCGTCGCCGCGATCCTTTCGCGCAAAGCCGGCAAGCCCGTCAAGCTCATCAACACGCGCGAAGAAGAGTTTCTCGCCGGCAGCCGCCCACGGGTGTTCATGAAGATCTACGTGAAGCTGGGCTTCAAGAAAGACGGTAAGATTCGGGCCAAGCAGACGCGCGTCATCGCCGACAACGGCGCCTACTCGGCGAAAGCTCCCGCAATTACGGGCGTCGCCGCGCTGCGCCACGACACCTGCTACAAATACTCGGACGTCAAAACGCATGCCTATCTCGTCTACACGAATAAGATCCCCACCGGCGCGTTCCGCGGCTTCGGCAATCCTTCGGCCGAGTGGGCCGTCGAACAGGCGATCGACGAGGCCGCGCACAGACTCGGTATCGATCCGCTCGAAATCGCGCGCCTCAACGCCGCCGAGCCTGGCTACGTCTCGCCGCACGGCAACCGCGTCATCAGTTGCGAGCTGAAACAGTGCATCGACATGACGGAAAAGATGATGGACTGGAAAAAAAGGCGCGCCAATAAAAAACCAAATACCGGTTTGGGCTTGGCGTGCACCGTCCATGTCAGCGGCAAACGCCATTTCGGCGACTACGACGGCAGCTCGGCAACGATCAAGATCAACGAGGACGGCAAAGCGCTCATCTTGAGCGGCGAGGGCGAAGCGGGCCAGGGCTGCTTTACGACCATGTGCGCGATCGCCGCAGAAGAGCTGGGCATCCCGATCGAAGACGTGGAAATCTCGCGCGCCGACACTGATCTCACGACATTCTGCCTCGGCGCCTTCGCCAGCCGGCTGACTTATATCAGCGGCAACGCCGTGCGCGACGCCGCCGCGAACGTTAAGCGGCAACTATTCGAGCAGGCGGCGGAGATGCTCGAAGCCGACAAGGAAGATCTCGTCGCTCGCGACGGAAAGATTTTCGTCAAGGGCGCGGAGCAGAAGGCTCTGCCCGTCGCCGACGTGGCGCGCGCCCGGCTTTTCCGCAACGGCGGCGCGCCTATCGTGGCATCGGGAAAGTTCGACGCCGATTCCGTGCTGCAGGATTCGACGCGCTACGGCAATGAATCGGGCGCTTATAATTACGGCTGCCAGGCGGTCCAGGTCGAAGTGGACCGCGAGACCGGACAGGTCAAGATTCTACAGTATGTCGCCGCGTCGGACTGCGGCACGGTGATCAATCCGGTTGGCGCCGAGGGACAGGTGGAAGGCTCGGTGGCGCAGGGCATCGGTTACGCGTTGATCGAGGGACTTCGCTTCGACGAAGGCCGTCCGCTCAATCCGAATTTCTCCGACTACCGGATTCCATCGATGCGCGACATGCCGCCGTTGAAGCATGCGTTCGCCGATTCGTACGAACCCACGGGGCCCTTCGGCGCCAAAGGTCTCGGCGAATTGGGCATGGACCCCACCGCGGCGGTGATCGGCAACGCGATCTTCGACGCCGTCGGCGTGCGCATCAAGACGCTGCCGATCACGCCGGAGAAGGTTTTAAAGGCGCTCAAAGAAAAAAGCTGACGCGAATTCTAACCGGAGATATTTGACGGTTTCGATTTAATTTTGGAATGCGCTGTGAGAACAAATCTCTCGCGCGAAGACCCAAAGGGCGCCAAGGTTCCTCAAATCCCCCTCTTTCCCCCTTTGTCAAAGGGGGATGAAGAGGGATTTCTCGATTTCATTGCGGTCTTGGCGCCTTGGCGCGATAACTTTCGTTGAAGCGAAAATCTGAAGATGGTTAAGTTCGACTACATCGAACCGGCAAGCGTTCAAGACGCTTGTGCGCTCCTGAATAAGCACGGCGAGGACGCGCGCGTCATCGCCGGCGGCACGGCTCTCTTGATCTTCATGCGCATGCGGATATTGAACCCGCGCGTCGTCGTCAGTCTGGCTAAAATTCCGGACTTCGACGCCATCGGCTTCGATCCCAAGAACGGCCTGACGATCGTCGCCGGCGCGCGCCATCGCGACATCGAGGTTCATCCTGCCGTTCGCGAGCATTATCCCCTTCTGCACGAAACCTTTGGCAAAGTCGCCCAGCCGCGCATCCGTAACATGGCGACTCTCGGCGGCAATCTCTGCCAGGGCGATCCGCTGACCGATCCGGGCGCGAGCCTTCTCGCTCTCGACGCTGAAGCTGTGCTCGTTTCTTTCAAGGGCAAGAGAACCGTTCCGCTCTCGGAATTTTTCGTCGATTACTATCAGACTGCCATCGAACCCGGCGAGATACTTACAGAAGTGCGCGTTCCTCCGCCCGTGAGCGGTCTCCGCTGGTCGCACATCAAGTTCCTGCCGCGCAGCCAGGAAGATTTTGCCACGGTCGGAGTCGCGCTTACCCTGCAGGTTAGCAACGGACGGTGCGACGACTTACGCCTGGCTCTGAACTCCGTCGCGCCGACGATCTTCCGGGCCAAGCGGGCTGAAGAGATTCTGCGCAAGCAAAAAATCAGCGACAAGCTGATTTCTGAATTGGCCGAGATCGCAGCGAGCGAGACAGATCCCATCGACGACAACCGCGGCTCCGCCGAATACAAACGCGAGATGGTCAAGGTGCTGGTGCGGCGGGCGGCAGACCAGGCATTACACCGTTAGACTTTCACTTTCCCCAGAGCTGCTTTAAGAAGCCGCTTTTTTCCAGCGCGTCGAGATAACGGCGAATCGATCAAGTCCTCAGCCTTAATTTGCTTCGCCTGAGACTCCGTGTCGTCCAGTATCGCCTGAATCGCCTCCGGCGCGATCATCAGCTTTTGTTCAAGGGAGCCGATGTTCGTTTGATAAGCGGTCTCAAGAATTTTTCTGTCGTTGATCCTGAGCCGGCTGCCTAAAACCCTGTAGGTTAGCTCCTTGTCGGCGCCAACTTTTTCAAACTGGAGCCCGCAATTTCGAAGCAGCGCAGAGAGATCCTTAAATAACATTCGCGACGGACATCTCCTCCTCTGCAATTTTGACAACTGGACAAATAGAGTATACAGTTATGACTCCTGACCGAAAAGGCAAACCGTTCGAAAGGATGGGACGCAAAGCCTACGACCTAAGGGCTGCAAAGCAGTCTATGGTGGCAGGGTTACCGAAGCAGGATTGACTTCGCTTCTAACCCCGCCTCCTTAATCCCCGCATCGAGGCTTTTTATCCTCCTTTCGAACCCTACGTGATCTAGGGTGGAAAGAGATTCCGTAAACCGCTTATCTCCAATGAAGCCTTTGCGCGTATTACTCCTTGAGCCCGATCTGTGGCGATACTATGGGATTCGTCATATCCTTCGCTCTGACCCTGAAATCGACCTCCTCGGCGAGATGGAGTATAACAAGATCCTGCCGCTGAGAAGATCTCCGGAACATTTGAAACCGGAGGTGGTGATGCTTTCCTATATCCTGCTGATGGATTTTAAATTACCGCTCCTTTTCAGGATGCGAGAACTCTTTCCTCGGGCTCACATTTTTGTTCACGGATACGAAGAAAGAATTGACAGGATCGCGGCGGTTTTTGCTGCGGGCGCCAAGGGTTATTTCCCACTGTCCTCTCCGTCCAAGGATCTCCTGGATGCTCTAAAGCTCGTTGGCAAAGGGCTGATATGGGGGCCGCCGGACGCAGTGGCCTCAATGATCCAGCAGGCCAGAAGGCAAAGAAGGATGAAACTTCGGGGCAGTGAAGATGAACTGCTCACACCGTATGAGCTGACGATTTTGAAACTTCTCCAGAAAGGGATGAGCAATAAAGAAATAGCCAAAGAATTCGGTATTGCGGAGGTAACCGTCAAATCCCATCTGTCCAAGCTCTACAAGAAATTCAATGTCTGCACACGCCTGCAATTGCTCTCCTATGCGATCAGTCGCAACTTCATCGCCCCGCAGAAGATCAGGAACAAAATGGCTTCTTGATTTTCGTTAACGCCTTCGACCTCCCGAAAGGATTCGCTCACCGTAGACTTCCGTCTATCCTGGGTGCGACCGGCATATACTTTTTACCTGCCAACTTATACGTCTGGAATATTGTTCTCGTCCTACGCGGAAAATAAGTTACAAGCGCTAACCCGCGCCCTAAGCTGCAGATAGGAGCGCTCGTTGGTAGAAAAGCAAATTCAAACAGGAGGTGTGACCATGAAAGCAAAGATTTCGCTGCGCGCGAGCGCAGCGCCGCTTGCCCTGCTGTTGGCCGGTCTGCTCCTCTGGCCCAGCGTAAGCGCCGCTCAGCCTGCCAATAATACGGTCTTCAGTGGTCAGGCTACGGTGGTACGATCAACTATTCTCGGAATTACGACGGTTATCTCAGACACCGGAGCTCTTCCACCGGGAGGGGGCGCTAAAGAAGCGTCTCTTCTCGAGGCTAATGTCCCTGGTTTGCTCACCGCTGAAGTCCTTCACGCTTCATCGGTGGGCCAGGGACAGCGGAGTGAGTCAGAAGCCTCCGTGGCGAACCTAGATCTAACGGTAGGAGGAAACAACATTGCTGCCGACTTCCTCATGGCAGTAGCGGCTGCCCAATGCGGCAACAACGGCAAGGCCTCTATCAGCGGCAGCTCCGAGATCGTCGGTCTGGTCATTAACGGACAGCAGATCGCTGTTACAGGGGAGCCGAACCAAACGATACTTTTGCCAAACGGCCGAGTCGTCATCAATGAGCAGAATGGTTCGGAGAGCGGCAGAACAGGCGATATTACCGTTAACGCGCTTCACGTCGTGGTCGATGGGCTTGCGGATGTCGTCATTGCCTCTGCTCATGCTGATATCGCTTGTGGCAAGCCGGTCTGTCCGGGCGGTGACTTCGTGACCGGAGGCGGATGGATCACTGGGACACCATCCGGCGCTAAAGGAACTTTTGCCGTCGCAGGTGGGATCAAGAACGGCGCCCTTTGGGGTCATCTGAGCTACATCGACCATGGCCGAAACGGTCCAAGGGCGAAGGGAACCGGTGTCACCGCGTACGTCGTCACTGGGCCAACGTCACGGCATATCGAGGGCAGCGCCGAGATTAATGGGCAGCCCGGGACCTATGTGGCCGAAGTAGCGGACGAGGGTGAACCCGGCCGCATGGATACGTTTATGCTTAGGTTGCACGATGCTTCGGGTGCATTAGTGTACAGCGCTTCAGGGCTGCTGGAGGGCGGAAACATCCAGCTCCATCAGCCGTGCAAGTAGCGGTCCGCGCTATACACGATCCGGTTCAAAACGGATCTCCACTCAGGAACGACACAGGGCTTTCAGAGATGAAAGCCCTGTGTCTTCTTTCCTCTCCTGGCCTTGATTTCTGACGATAGGAATTTCTTTGTTGAGGCACAGTCATCGAAATCTTAAAAATCGCCCTTGCGGCGCCTTTTTTACTTCCCCCAGAGCTGCTTGAAGAAGCCGCTCTTTTCCAGTGCGTCGAGAAAACGGCGGTCGATCAAATCCTCGGCCTTGATGTGCTTCACGGTAGGCTCCGTGTCGTCCAAAATCGCCTGAATCGCCTCCGGGGCGATCACCAGTCTTTTCTCGAATGATCCGACGTTGGTTTGATAAGCGCTCTCGAGGACTTTACGGTCGCTGATCCTGAGCTTTTTTCCCAGAACCTGAAAAGTGGTCTCTTTGTCGGTGTGCATGATCCTCATCGCCTCCGCCATGCTGCGCATGAAATTCAGCAAGGTCTCGGAGCGGCGCGCGAAGAGAGAGCGGCGCGTGACGAACGCCGCGGCGACGGATGGGATGTGCAGATCGGGTCCGTAGACGACCGGATGGAATCCCATGGATGCCGCTTTGGCTTCGCCGAGGACGGTGAGCGTAGCCGCGTCGACCGCGCCATTCACCAGGGCCCCGATCGTCTCCGGCTCGCCGCCGGTTTGGATGAACGCGTAGTCGCGTCCGGCCTGCATGCCGGAGCGCCTGAGCGCCTGCACCGTGAAGTAATGGCTGATGCCGCCGATACGGGACACGCCGATCTTCTTTCCCTTGAGACCCTCCGGGCCGCGAATCTCCGGCCGCGCCATGATGCTTTGATCGAGATAGTTTTTGATGCCGCCGATGAAGACGAGATCCTTCGCGCCCTGAACGAAAGCGCGGATGATGCCGCTGCCGCCCGCCAGCGCGACCTCGGCGTCGCCGCCGAGCAGCGCGCCGGTCACCGTCGGAGAAGAGGCCACGTAGATTAGCTGGAAATCCAGATTGTGCTTCCGAAAGAGCCCCGCCTCCTGCGCGATCCACGGCAGAGATTGCGCCATGACCAGCGCGGACTGGATGCCGGTCAGCTTCTCCGCTGCCACCGCTTCCTGCCACGGTAGAAGCAACAACAGCCAGCTAACGAGCATCACTCGCCGTGACATGGCCGGGGATCCTAAACCGATTCTTTTACTTCCAACGAATCCAAGATGAACTGGTAGCGATGGCGGCGCATCTCGGGAATGTTATGAACGAAGGCCGGATCCGCCCCCAATTTGGAGACGAACAGCTCGTCCCACATCTTCATCCGCTCGCCCGCAAGCATGCGCACGTTGTTTCGATAGAGCGCCGCCAGGCGCGCGCCGAAATCCTTACCCTCGACATCCGCCAGGAGCCGTCGCGCGCTCAGTATGAAAAACATAAAATGCTGCGCTTCGTCGCCGTGGATGCGGTCCTCGGAAAATTCGACCAGCTCTTTGAGCTGGATACGGAACAGGTCGTAAGGCCGGATGCCGAGTCCAGCGCCGGTTTCAATCGGCAGCATGAATAAGAGATAGTCCGTCCAGCTTTGTCCTTCCTTTAACGGCAATGCTCGAAGCTGGCCATTGCCCCATCGGCCTTCCCAGTCGGGATCGGCCTGCCAGTAGTTTTTTCCCGAATTGTAGCGCCCGGCCCACTCGATCATCTCGACGGAGTGGTGCGACTCGTCCGCGATGTGGTCGTATAAAAAGCTCAGCGACGGCAGATCCAACGGGAAGTGAGCGATAGCGTAGGCCGACGCGCCGCAGATGCCCGCGAGCTCGCCGCGGCCGCGATAGGCCCAGGCGCCACACACAAGGTCGCGCTCGGTTTGCGTCGCGGGCGCGCGGCTCTCGACGCGCGGCATCGCGTCGTTGTAAGTCCGGCGGTCCTTGGCCTCGCCTTGCAAAAGCCAGCTGAGCCAGTTCCGCTCCTCGTCGGCAACGCCGTGAAACCACGGCTTGGAGAATACCGCTTCGTCTACTTTGACATTCATGGTCGTCTCCCGTTCGTTTTGTCCTTACCCATATCCGTCCGGCGTGTCAATGCACTGAGATTCCCCTCGCGCGCGGCGCAAGGTTGACGCATCCGATGCCGGAATATATTGTCCGATTCATGAAGCGGTCGATCAACGTGACGATCAACGGGCACGTTTACCAGGAGGAAGCGGAGCCGCGCCTGCTCCTCTCTCATTTTCTCCGCGAAGTGATCGGACTCACCGGCACGCACGTCGGCTGCGTCATCGGCGAGTGCGGCGCGTGCACGATCCTGCTCGACGGCAAGCTGGTAAAATCCTGCCTTCTATTCACGGTTCAGGTGGACGGCAGAGAGATCACAACCATCGAAGGACTCGCGGCCGACGGCAAGCTTGATCCGGTTCAGGAAGCCTTCGTGGAGCGCTACGGTTTTCAATGCGGCTACTGCACGCCGGGAATGGTCCTCGCCGCGCATTCGCTGTTGAAGCGGACTCCCGATCCGAGCGAGGAAGAGATTCGCCGCGCTCTCGCCGGAAATCTCTGCATGTGCACGGGCTACGCCCAGATCGTCGAGTCAGTCAAAGAAGCGGCAAAACGACTAAAGCAGTGGAGACATGGCTGAAAAAAAATACATCGGCGTGAGCACGCGCAGCAAAGAAGGCCCGCGCCATGTGACGGGGAAAGGCTTTTTCGTCGATGACATGAATTTCTCCGGCATGCTGCACG
>DASXUF010000057.1 GCA_036504975.1 Candidatus Binatia bacterium
GGACACTATACAAAATCGGGCGACCTGAAGGTGATATTCAATGGCGATGTAATTGCAACCGCTAAAATCACGACCACGCCGTAGGCGTTTGTCTTTTGACTACTCGTTCGAAGCATCCGACATTTCCTGCGACCCCGCGCCGACGCGCTCCCTTGAGGGCCTCCTGACCAACCGATAGAACGGAAGCCGTGACGACCCTTCTCTCCAAAGACCACCCCATCACCGAGAAAGGCATGATGGAGTTTCAACCGTTCGGCAAGGAGTCGGATGGAACCGCGATTCGCGACATCAACGGCGTGGTCATACGAGCTTTGGTGGAATACTTGGAAGAATCCGTGAGCCGGGTGCATGGTCAGGAAGCGGGTCGCCGGGCGGTCGAGGAGCTCGTGCAGCGTCTGAACGAGCGCATTCCCGATCGCGCCTTTCATGTGACCGCCGATTTTCTCAAGAACCTTTGGAATAGTTTCTCCACCGAGTTCGCAGTGTTTTTGACTCAGTTTTGTTGGGACATTTCGGGGGACCCGCAGTTTTCGTTCAACATGGGCCGGGAGAAAGCAATCTCGCCTGTCATCCAGGTGCTGGGCCGGCCATTCTCGGTCCCTCAGATCTATAAGATGTCCGCCTATTTCTCCCAGCGGTTCGCCAACGACGGCTTCTATAGTGAAGCCGTACAAGTCTCCAACGGTTCGGCGATTATCCAGCTGCGCTTCGGCGACCGCGCACTACGGCAGTTCGGCCAATACCTTCGGGCCTGCGCCGTTATGTACTGCCTCGCTCACAAAGGATACCTCGCCGGGGTGCCAGAGAAATTTCATCATCTGCCGCCTGCAACCGTGAAGGATCGGCGCTGCATCGCGGAAGGCGACGACTGTTGCGAATGGGAAGTCACGTGGTCCGTGAAAGGACGCGGTGGCCCGTTGCGCCGGGCCATGGTGTCGCTCGCCCGGAAGATCCTTCACCAGGAAATTGAGGAACAGCAACGCCTCATGGAGGAGCAAATTCGCACTCTCGACACCAGGCATGTGGAATTGCAAGAGGTTAACGTTCGGCAACAACAGTTCACCGCGGAACTCCAGCGGCGGGTGGATCAGTTGACCGCTCTCCATGAAACCGGGCTGGTCTTCGTCTCAACGTTGGACCGGGAAGCGCTGGTCGAGAGAGTTCTGCAATCGATCACCCACAAGTTGAACTACGACCGGGCTATGATCACGTTCTTCGATCATGACCGGAGAGTAGCGCATGATATCCGGATTCGCGGCGTGCCCGACGACGTCGCGGCGTTCGCCCGCTCGCTCGAGATCCCCGTGACGGATCCGGACAGCATCGAGGGAACGGTCCTCCTCAAGGGGGAGCCGATCTTGGTAGGTGACATCCACCAGATGTGGGATCGCATCCATCCCCTCCATCAGCAGCTTGTGGCCATGGTGCAAGCCAAGTCCCTGGTCTCGGTCCCGCTGAAGGTCAAGGATGCCGTGCTGGGCTCCCTCACCGTCGATCGAACCCAGGAGAACCCCCTCACCCAGGACGATCTGGACCTGATAGGAACCGTTGGCAGCCAAGTTGCCATCGCGCTCGACAATACCAATGCGTACCGCCGGATCGAGGAGTTGATCGCCGGATTGGAAGCCAAGGTTCGAGAGCGCACGGCCGAACTCGAGGCCGCCAACGAGCGGCTGCAGGAACTTGACCGCGCGAAAAGCGCGTTCTTCGCGAACATCAATCACGAGTTACGTACACCGCTGACATCAACCTTGGGAGCCCTCTCGCACCTCACCAAGGCGAACCTGTCCCAGGATCACCAGGACCTCGTGAACGTGGCGTTGAGAAACAACGCGCAACTTCTGTACCTCATCAATGAGCTGCTCGATCTAACGAGGTTGGATGCCGGACAACGCAGGCTGAACAAACAGTGCTTCGATCTAACGGTGCTGATCAAGGACATCAAGTCGAACTTTGAGCCGTCGATCTGGCGAAGGGTCACGCTTCGTGGGACCACGACTCCGGTGTTGGTCGAGGCGGATCCAGCTCAGTTGAAGAAGGTCATGTTTAACCTGCTGTCGAACGCGTTCAAGTTCAGTGATCCGGATCTGGGGCAGGTGTGGATCCGGGTGAAAGAGATAGGCGACTGGGTTGAACTCACCGTGGAGGACAATGGGATCGGAATTCCTCGTGAGCATTTGGATCACGTCTTCGATCGGTTCTTCCAGGTGGAACGCAACGAGACTCGCCGGTACGGGGGAAGCGGGATCGGGTTGGCGCTGGTGAAAGAAATCGTCACGCTGCATGGCGGGACCGTGTCGGTTGAGAGTGAGGCGGGGCAGGGCTCGACCTTCAAAATTCGGCTCCCCCGAGGAAACGTGCGGTTGGAGGAGCTGAGGTCTCTTGAGGACGACCAGGGATTTTTGCCCACGATGACGGCCGCGGGTGCGGCGGAAAAGAAGACGCCGGCCGATGTGGACGCGCCGGATGCTGGAGCGCGCCCGATTGTGCTCGTCGCGGACGATAACGCAGACTTGCGGGCTTACTTGAACCGCATCCTGAGCAAAGCCTATAGCGTCGTGCTGGCGAACGACGGGAAAACGGCGTTGGAACAGGCGAGGATAAACCGGCCGGAATTGATTCTGACCGACGTCATGATGCCACAGATGAGCGGGTATGATCTGCTGCGTGAGGTCCGCAAGGATGCACAGTTGCAAACGATACCTGTGATCTTTCTGACTGCTCGGGCTGGCACTGAGGCCCGGATTGAGTCCTTGGAAGCCGGCGCGGATGACTATATCGCAAAGCCATTCGACGAGCATGAAGTGTTGGCGAGAGTGGGCAATCTCATCCGGGCCAGAGCGCAGGAGCGCCAGCTGCACGAGCTGCGGATGGAGAAGCTGTCGAAATTCATGCCGGCGCCAATAGCCAGGGGCGTGTTGTCTCGCGGTAGTGAAGAACTCCTGAAGGCGCATCGACGGGAAATCACCGTACTCTTCGTTGATCTGAGAGACTTCACGCGCTTCGCAGAGCTTGCCGAGCCGGAGGAGTTGATGGCCGTGCTGCGTGACTATCAAGCTGAAATCGGCGCCCTCGTCTCGACGTTCCAGGGCACGTTGGAACGCTATGCCGGTGATGCTGTGATGATCTTCTTCAATGACCCTGTGCCAATTCCGAATCACGTGGAGCAAGCTGTTCGGATGGCCGTCGCGATACGCGCTCGAGTTGGCGGCCTCTGCCAAAAGTGGAGCAGGAATGGCGTCGACTTGGGCGTCGGTATAGGAATCGCCACCGGCTATGCAACCCTCGGGTTAGTTGGTTTTCAGGATCGTCATGACTATGCCGCCATCGGTACGGTCACGAACTTGGCCGCCCGCCTGTGTGCCGAAGCGAAGCACCGGCAGATTCTTGTTCCGGAACGGATTGTGCATCTTTTGGGAGGGATCGTGGAGGGAGAACCTGTGGGCCCGCTCCAATTGAAAGGCATTCACCGCACTATTACGGCCTACGACATAAGCCGGCTGAAGGAGTAGTCTAGCGTGAACGCTGATTGTCAGGTCAAGCACTCACACAGAGCTGAACACAGGGGTCTTGCTGAGGGTTGATCTCGGTGCCAATGCAATGGGATTTTCAATCACGATACGGTCCGTGGGCCTTGGTGACGGGCGCGTCTTCCGGCATCGGCAAAGAGTTTGCCGTCCAGCTCGCCGAGCGCGGGATGAACTTGGTGCTGGTCGCCAGGCGAAAGTCCCTCCTGGACGCGATTGCCCAGTTACTACGCGACACAAAAGGCATCCAAGCCAAAACCGTTGATGCCGATCTCAGTCTGCCCGAGGCGACGAAACGGCTCTCAGACGCAACGAAAGGGCTGGAGATCGGGTTGCTCGTCAGCAATGCGGGTACAGAGATGCACGGGCCTTTCCTCGACCAGGATCCCGTGCTGGGCGCCGGCCTGGTCCAACTCCACGCCGTCACTCCCATGCGGCTGGCTCATTATTACGGCGGTCTGATGCGGCAACGCGGCAGAGGCGGAATCATTTTCGTATCGTCGATTGTCGGATTTGGAGGGACCCCCTATCTGGCCACCTATTCTGCGACCAAAGCGTACTTGCTCAATTTCGGCGAGTCCCTCCATTACGAGCTCAAGAAACACAACATTGATGTGACCGTCCTGGTTCCCGGCATTACGCGCACTGCCTTGACCGAGAACGCGGCGCAATCCGGCGTGGACTTCTCCCGCATTCCGCTTCCGTGGATGGACGTCGCGCCCGTGGTCGCCGCCGGGATCGACGCGCTCGGGAAAGATTCTTCCGTCATTCCCGGTACGATCAACAAGCTGGTCGTGTTGGTATTCCGCCGGCTCTTAGCGCGCAAGCGAGGGGTAAACACGTTCGGCCGGATGCTGGAAAAGGCGATTCCGATGCCACGGCCTCACGGCCGCCTTCCGGCAGATTGAGCGACCCGAACAGTCTTTCGGCGTTCCGCCGCCGGATGGATTCTTTGGCGTCTTCGGAGATTTTCTCATTAGTACGGAGAAGCTCGACGTCCTGGAACTTCATGCGGCCGCCGGGGTCGTCGTGGGGGTAATCGGTCGCGAAGAGAAATCTTTCCGCGCCGTCTAATGACTTAGGGCGCAAACATTTCTCCTAGAATCGCCAGGACCTTCTGGGCCGTGGCCTGATCGATCTTTCCCAACCGCCTCACCAGTCGAATCTTGTCCACAGTGCGAATTTGATCCAAAACAATTTGCCCTTCTTTTCTTTGGAATCTGACAGGTATCCTTGTGGGATAAGGACGGCCCTTTGTGGTCATCGGCGCAAGGATGACGGTGCCGATGTGGAGATTCATTTCATCAGGTGAGATAACCAGACAAGGGCGGGTTTTACGGATTTCGCGACCTTCGGTTGGATCTAGGCGTACAAGGTGGACCTCGAAGCGAGAGACTACCATTTCCACTCGGTTCTATCCCATTGCGTGGCAGATAAAGACTCTCGATCTAAGAGCTTATCGTCTCCTTGCCGGGCCATCTGACGAAAAGCCTCTTCCCATCCGGCTCGCGGTCTCGCAGCGGGCTTGACCACTAACTGACCATTGCGCACTCCCAGCTCAACAGTGTCGCCAAGCTGACACTGATCGAGAATGGTTTTGGGAATGCGGATACCACGGGAGTTTCCTATTCGAACGACACTTATTTTCATTCTTCACCTTTTTTTGGACGTAACCACTAAGTAATTACCTCGAAAATTGAGCGGCGTCAACAGCCGGCCCCCATGCCGCTGCTCTTCTTGGCGAGTCTAAGTTTTCTGCTAGCCGAACAGTCTTTCGGCGTTCAGGCGGCGGATGGATTCTTTCGCGTCTTCGGAGATTTTCTCATTAGTACGGAGAAGCTCGACGTCCTGGAACTTCATGCGCCCGCCGGGGTCGTCGTGGGGGTAATCGGTCGCGAAGAGAAACCGCTCGGCGCCGAGAAACTCGATGGCTTCCGGAAGTTCGGGCTCTTCGGTCTCGATGGTGAACGAGAAATTTTTTTTGAAGTAGTGGCTCGCCGGCTTCTTGTTCTTCTCCAGGAATTCCTCCGGCGGAAGAAACGCCCGCAAGCTCCTTAACCGCTCCGCTAATTTGCCCGGTTTCCCGTCGCTGTCAGACAAGTCGGCCTCGGCGTCGTAGTCGATGAAGCTCCCGTCCAGGACTTTGTCGAGCCGGCGCACGAGCGGCTTGATCCATCCCGTGCCGTTCTCGGTGAAGATGAATTGCAGCCGCGGAAATTCGTCCAAAAGGCCGCTGGTGATGAGCGACACCAAACTCATCTGCCCTTCCTGCGGCGCGAAGACGTGGAGGCCGTTTCGCTGAAACGCGAGAAAGTTGCTCGCCCGATGGCCATGCTGAACGTTGTGGAGGAATAGCGGCAGCGCTATCGCTTCGGCCGCGGCGAAGAACGGCCTCAGCTCGGCGCGGTTCCCCAGCGGCTCGCCGAACGGGTGCTCTTTCACCGGATAAACCTTGTCGAGAGCGGCGGCCTTGAATCCATTCGCCTTGGCCCACTTAATTTCGGCGATGGCCGCTTCGACGTCCTGCAGCGGCACCAGCGCCACGCCGGATATTTTTCCCGGATAGCGCTGCATGAGCCGGAGGATCGCGCGGTTGTACGACCGCGCCATCGCGACGGCAAGCTCGGCTTCAATCAAATAAGACCACCAGCCGGTCAATTGCGGCAGAATAAAGTGGCGCTCGATGCCGAGCTTTTCGTAATCCGCCATCCGCACTTCGATATCGCAGAGCCCCTTTATGATCGCACCCGAGCCGGGCGCGCCGAACGGCGTCGTCCCCGGCACCTTGGGCGGCATGCCGGGAAAGACGATGTCTTTCAACAGTCCATCGTCGCCGATGCGGAGCTTCGGCGCGCGCTCTTTAAAACGTCCGTCGAGATCGTCGAAGGCATCCGGAGGCATGAAATGGCTGTCGCAGTCGATGATCATGTCGCTCGCCTCGTTATCGCTCAGCTTCGTTGCAGATCTACCTATACTTTTCCGCTTGAACGGCTGTCAAGCAACGCTGAGATTTCGCTCAGGTAAAAACCCTAATGGGAACCGGGTCAATTCTTCCATATAGTTCGACACGATGTCGGCAGCGAAATCGCAGTGGACGATCATTCTCCGCTGTTACTCGTGTAGCCGCAAATTTACGGTGCGGCATCTGACGCTCGATAGAGTTTTGGCGGTCGCTTCGGTCACGCCCTGCCCTCATTGTTCTACGAAGCCTTTCATCGCTCCCGGACCCCTCTACAATAAACAAAGCAAACTGCACCGGATCTTCGACCTCAGAGAAGAAATTGAAGCTATCTACCGAAAGCCGCGAAACGGCGAAACCTGGCACTTCAATCCGCGTTGCTCCAAGTGGCCGGTCGACGATTATGTCGAGCTGGAAGTCCCGCCGAAAGTCGGCGCGCTCTGTAACGAGTGCCAAGCGACTCCATCCGAGAATCCCTGAGTTCGTTCCCGAGCCCCTATCCGAGGCTCAGTACCCCCTTGACAGACTGCTCGGTTTGTCCTATGTGATCGTGACTGTTTAATTTCAGCCAACAGCCGCTTTTCGAATGTGGTGAGGGGGGCTGGCGCAAGCTAGGGGCGGGTGGCAAAAGGGGGTCCCGGTTCGCCGGACCCCCTTTTGGTTTTGTGGCCCAGGCCTGCTCGAGCCGCCGCTTAATGACTGCTTCTAGCGAATATCTTCGAGACCGAAGCGGCGGGTCAATTGCCGCGCGACCAGGCTCAGCACCGTGACCAGGATAACGACCACGACGCCGAGGGCGTTGAGCCGCGTATATTGCCCGGCTTCGTAGAGGTCGAAGATGAGCACCGGCACGACCTCGGTCCCCGCATGGCCGAGGAGGACGGGCAGCGAAAGCACCTTGAAGGTGAGCGTCAACACGTAAACCCACCCGACGAGCAATCCCGGCAGGATCAGCGGCACCAGGACGCGCGAGAAAGTGTACCACCACGAAGCGCCGCTCATCTGCGAAGCGTCCTCCAGCTCCTGGTGCACCTGAGTCAGTGAGACGCTGCAGGCGCGCATGCAGATCGGCATGTATTTGGTGACGTAGGCGATCAGGAGAATCCACAGCGTGCCGTAGACCGGAATCGGAATCGTAAGATAAAGCCACATCAGCGACAGGCCGAAGACGATGCCGGGATAGGCGATCGGCGAGAAGACCAGCGCGTCGAGAAATCTCTTCCCCGGGATCCTGGTCCGGATGACGATCCAGGCGACGATCGAGGTGAAAAAAACCGCCAAGGTGGCGCTGCCCACGCCGACCGCGAGGTTATTTTTGAGCGCCCGCAAGATCACGTCGTAGGTCGCGAGCCAGCGATAATTGTCCAGGGTCATGATGTTGAACATCTTGGCGGAAGGCGGCGCGTACCAGGGAAGGAAAGACGCGTAGAGGATCACCAGGACCGGCAGAAAGAGCACCGCGGTGAGAATCGACAGCGTCAAAGCGAGCGTGAGCCAGCGCCAGCGGCCCAGGTCGATCGTGTAAGGGCGAAATCCCTTGCCGGTGATCACGGCGTATTTTTCGGAAAAGCGCGTCGCGCGAAAATAGATCGACAGACCCACGAGGGCGATCAGCAGGTAGACGATGGCGAAGGTCGCGGCGAGATTATAGTCGGTCGGCGCCTCGCGCGCCGCGAGATAGATCTCGGTCGCCAGCACCGTGATGCCCGCGGGCAGCCCTAAAATCGCCGGCTCCTCGAACGTCTCCATGCCGCGAATGAACAGCAAGAGCCAGGTCGCGAGCGTGGCCGGCAGGATGAGCTTCAAGGTGATTTGGTAGATCGTTTTCAGGACGCCGCTTCCGGCCATGATCGCGGCCTCTTCCAGCGACGGGTCCATGGAGCGGAAGGCGGTGGCCATGAGCAGAAACGGCGTGGTGAAGCTGCCGACGCCGAAACCCCAGATCATTCCTCCCATGCTGTAGACGTTGAAGGGCGCCTGCTCCCAGCCGAAAAATTTCATGAGGTAGATATTCACCAGGCCGATCTTGGGGCTATAGAGGAGGACGAGAGAGACGCTTTCGAGAATTCCCGGGATCATGATCTCGGTGAAGACCGCGGCGTAGACGAGCGCTTTCAACGGCGTGTTGGTCCGCTCGGTCGTCCACGCCAGAAATGCGCCGATGGCAAAAGCCAGGCTGCCGCCGCCCAAAGCGAAGATGAGCGAGTTCGCCATCGAGCGGAAGAGTCTCGGATTGTCGAAAGCCTTGACGTAGTTATTCAAGGTAAAGCCCGCCTGCGTTCCCGGCGGGCCGTCCTGAAAGCTCCCGTAGGTCACCATCACGATCGGAATCAGCGTAAGGTAGATCACGATGACGGTGGCGACGACGAGGATCACGGTTCCTCCGTCGATTTTTCGAAGCCACCTCGTCATATGTCGGGTGAGTAACTTTTCAGAGAAAATCAGCCGGTCAATTTTTTCGGAGTCACGTTCAGGGCTTTTCTCCGTCTTACTTCCAGACCTTCGTGTCCGTTCGGCTGAGCTCACCGCCCTGAGTCCATCGAAGGGTGGTTAAAATCCTCTCACCACGAAGAGCCCAGCGCGGCTACGCCGCAACCAAAAGTCGAAATATCTCGCGCAAAGACGCAAAGGGCACCAAGGTTCCTCAAATCCCCCTCTTTCCCCCTTTGTCAAAGGGGGATGAAGGGGGATTCCTCGATTTCTTTGCGTTCTTGGCGTCTTGGCGCGAGCAAATCCCCGCCCTTTAACAGCTACGGGCGACCGGTAAATTTGCGCAAACCGCGAAAACTATTAAGCATAGTATTACGAAGCACACAAAGTCAGACCCGTGACGACTATAGTCCGTGCTTCCAGTCATTTTTTCACTCGGCGCTCTCGGGCACGACCTTGTGCCTGACGTAAAGATGGGCAGAGCGGTTGGCGCCGGCATCGCGCACGATACCCGAACGGTTTTAGCCCGCCGCCTCCCGGCTTTGGTAAATCGCCTTGACTCGCTCTCTGATTTCTTTCAACCCCGGACGCGCTTCCAGCTCGCGGAAAGCGCGCTGGACGAATTCGAGGCGCAGGATCGAAGCCAGATTAAAGCTCGGATCGAGGTCGCCCGTCTCTTTGGCTTCCTCCGCCATTTGTTTGAGTCCCTCGACGCCGGGCGCGCCGTCGTACGGGAGAACGAGTCTGCCGCCGCCCTCGACGCCGCTGCGGCTTGCTTCCTCTTCGTCCAGGCAGGCCTTGCGCAGACGCCGCACCAGCGCTTCCGCATACGGGCGATTGCGCTCGTAGTCGGTGAGGAACCAATAGGCGCGGAGCGTCGCCCTGAGATAGGCTGTGAGAAGGTCGCCGTCTTTTTCCACCATGCGGCGCGTCGCGATGATGACCCGGTCGGGCCGGCCGCCCGGATACAGCTTTCTCGATTCCAAAAGCACCGGGTAGCCTTCGCGCTCAAGCGCCGCGCCGCGCGAATCGAAGTCCTGAAGATGCATGCAATCGATTTCTCCGGCGCGGAGCGCTTCTTCCGGATGTTCATGCGGATGAAAGCGCGCGCCGCGGACATAGATCACGTCCTTCTCCGGGTCGAGCCCGGCGCGCTTCAGGTGCGGCCTGAGGACGGTCTGGCCGATGCCGCCGAAGTCGCGGATGCCGATGCGCTTGCCCCTGAGTCCCGCGAGATCTTTAATGCCCTTGGCGCCGAAGAAGCGGAAGGTCTGGCGGTTGCGCCAGCAGCCGACGATAAAGACATCCTCGCCGCGGCTCGCCAGGTGAAAGACCGCCGAGGGTTTCACGTCCGGAACGATATCCACGCCTTTTTCCGTCATCGCGCGGCGCAGCGCGATTTTTTCCACCATCGCCGGGATGAGGCCGCCGAAGTAAAGGTCGTAAGGCTGGAATCCCTCTTCTTCGAAGTAGGTCATCTCCCTGGCGATCATCGCCGGGACAACGTGGCCGACGTGGTAATGCGACGGTCCGATCCGAACGGTCTTTCTTTCCGCGGCCGCCATGGTCATCCTCCGCGCGACTTCAGGGCGAAATACTCTTTGGCGATACGCCGCACCTCGTCGGTCATTTTCCATTCCCAATCGAGGGGGATGACCACGCGCGCTTTTTTCGCCGCTTCGTCGGGGACGTCCACGTCCTTCCGCGCCACGGAGTACCCCAACGACGCGATCAGTTTTTGCCCTTCTTTGGACAGGAGATAATCCACCGCCAGGGCCGCGGCGTGGGGATGGGGCGCAGCTTTGAATATGCTCAACGGCGCCAAGGTCACCGGCGTCGGATAGATATAGTGATAGTCGATCGGCGCGCCCTTCGCTTTCATCTGCTTGGGATGCGTGACGGCGATCTCCACCGCGGCGGGGAACTCGCCCGCGGCGATCAATTGCGCCTGCAGCGTCCGCCCGCGGCGGAAACTCAGGTTTTGGGTTTCCACCAGCCGTTTAAAGAAATCGAAAGCTTTTTTTTCGCCGTAGACTCTGAGAGCGCCTTTGATGAAACTATTGGGCAGCGGATCGGCGACGAGCTTCTCCTTCCAGTAAGGATCGAGGAGGTTCATGTAAGTCTCCGGCACTTTGCTCTTGTCCGCCAAGGTCGGGTTGTAAGCGAACACCCACTCGAAAAAAAAGGCCGTGGACCAAAGACGGTCGGGATCCATGTACTCCTTGTCGTAGTGCGCGGCTTCGTCCGAGCGATAGCGCGCGAGAATCCCGCCCTTGATCATGGGAAAAAGCCCCGAATTGGCCCCCACCGTGACGTCGCCGAGAAGGCGCCCGCTGCGCGCTTCGGCCAGCGCGCGATCGGCGACCGCGGCGCCGCGTCCCTCGCGCCAGACCTGGACGTTCAAGAACGGGTAGGCCTTTTCGATCGCGGCGTCGATGACGGGAGCCTGAGTCAGCGTCGAGTAGAGCATCAGCGCGCGCTCTTTTTTTGCGCCTTCGATGAGAAACTGGCGCCGCTGTTCCGGCTGCAGGGATTCCAGCTTGGCGTAGACGGCGTCGGTCGTTTGCGCCGCGGCGTCGACCGCGACGAGAAAAAGAAAGAAGAGCTGACAAGCACACGCAAGCCGTAAATTGGGCATCGAATCCTATTCCTTATTTTCTCCTTAGTGCTCTTTGCGCCTTTGCGCGAGATGCCCTCTCCCTCACCCTCTCCCGCTCGCGGGAGAGGGTGAGGGTCGCGCCAAGACGCCAAGACCGCAAAGAATCACCCCCGTTCGCGGCTTGCAACGCTTCAAAGGCCCAACTCCCGACGCGCTTCTTCGAGCGGCTTGAGATAAAGCGCCTCCGCGCCTTGAAACGACGCGGGGATGCGGCCGAAGCTTTTTTCTTCCTCGACGACCAGGTCGAATCCCTGAAGATCGATCGCGGCGTCGGGCTGAAGGCGGTAGCCCACGAGCGGCTCGTAGAGCGAATCGAAGTGCTCTTTCGGCTCGTTGTAGCCCGCGTCGTTGATGATTTTATGGATCCTTTCCCGGTTGGCCGGATCTTTAAGAAAAAGATTCGTCCGGACGACGGCCTTTAAAAACGCCTTGAGCGCCGGCTGCTTCTCGCGCGCGAACTTTCCATTCGCCGCCAGCAGCCGGTCCTGACGCGGCGGTTTGGCCGTCCGCAGATCGGCCAGAACCGGGTAGCCGCCCTGTTGGAGCTTCTCTTCCATGGCGCGCACCGGCGCCAGAATAATCGCGTCCACTTCCCTGCTCATCAGCGCGTCGACCAGCGCCCAATTCTCGTGCTTGGTATCCATCTCGTATTGGATCACGACGTCGCGGTCGGGGTCGAGGCCGGCGCGCCGCAGCAGCACGCGGATCTGCGTGTCCGACTCGCCGCCGGGATGGGTCGCTGAGATTGTCTTCCCGCGGAGATCGGCGATCGTCTTGGCGCCCGGAGGTCCGAACAGCGTGAAGCCCGAGTTTTTCCGCCGCGCGCCGACGACGTAAATGTCTCCGCCGCCGCTCCGCGCTTTGAGCAGAAGCTTGGCGGTGGTGTCGACCGCGACATCGACGCTGCCGCTCTCTAACGCCTCCACCGTCTTTTCGTCGCTGCCGGTGACGACCGGCTTGACGGAAAGCCCTTCCGCCCGAAAGTACCCTTCCGCCTCGGCGATCAGGAGATTCAAAAGATGGTTCCAATCGTTGAAGCCGGCGCCGGCGCGAATTTCATTCGCCATAAATAATTACCTCGTTGTTGCGCGCGAGCTCTGCGCGAAATACTCTTTGGCGATCTTGGTCACTTTATCGCCCGCTTCGGCTTCCCATTCCGGCGCGATCACCACGCGCGCCTTGCGCGCTTTTTCCTCGACGACGCCGACTTTTTTCTGCGCCACGGAATAGCCCGCTTCCGCCATGACGGTCTGGCCTTCGCGCGAGAGCAGATAATCGACGAAAAGCGCCGCCGCATGCGGATGAGGCGCGGATTTTACGATGCTGACCGGACTCACCGTCAACACCGTCGGATAAATGTAGTGATAGTTTACCGGCGCGCCCTGGGACTTTAAGCGTTTGATATGCGCGATCAAGTTTTCCGCCGCCGCCGGAAACTCGCCGGCCGCGAGCAGTTGAATCTGCATGGTCCGACCGCGCCGAAACTGGACGCCCTGCTCCTCGACCAACCGCTTAAAGAGATCCAAGGATTTCGTCTCCCCGTAAACCTTGAGCGCGCCCTTGATGAAATTATTGGGCAGCGGGTCCATCACGAGCTTTCCCTTCCAATAGGGATCGAGAAGGTTCAGGTAGTTTGCCGGTAAAAACCGCGCGTCGACGAAGTTGGTGTTGTAGGCGAAAAGCCACTCGAACAAAAAGGCCGTCGCCCATTGGCCCTCGGGATCGAAAAATTCCTTGTCATAGTTGGCGAGCTCCGGCGATTTGTAGCGCGCGAGCACCCCGGCCTTCATCATCGGGGAAAGCCCCGAGCTTTTCGAGCTTGCCGTAAGCGTCCGCCGTCGTTTGAGCTCGAAGCTCGGCCGCGAGCGGCCATAGGATCAAAGCCGACGCAGCAAGAAACGCCGGACGGCGAAAAAAGTTTCTCGCGTGATTCATCCCGCGGCTCTCCGTTTGAACTCGGGCAACCGGGCTTCGATGCCGCGGCGCTTGAGCTCGGCTTCGAATTCTCGGCGAATCGCCGGATCTTCGTTCTCGTACTCGATCTGCTCGTAGCCGCCGGTTTCGCCGCGGTCGGCCATCCAGTGGCTCAGGCGCGGAAATTCCGGGCTGTTCCAACGCAGCGCGAGGTAACGCGCGGGCGTCGGGCCGATGTTCATGTGCTGGTGGAACCAGCCTTCGGGCGGCGAGATCACGCTGCCGTCGCGCCAGTTGAAGCGCGTGGGCTTTCCTCCCGGCGGCCACATCAGCGAATAGCCGGTGCCGGAGACCACGACGACGTGCGCCCCGGCTTCGTGCCGGTGGGCTTTTTTATACGTGCCGACCTCAAATTCCGCGATGTGCGCCGCCATCACGTTGCTCGAGATAGAAAAGCGGATGTACGTGCTCCGGTGTCCGCGCGCGGAGCGCTCCTCGAGCTTGAAGTTGCGCACGTCGGCGACGAAGTTGGTCTTCCACGTGCGCGGCCCCATGTACGTCCCCGGTCCCGTGAAATAATTTTCTTCGTTGTCGTAGCGGTCGGCAAAGACGTGGTCGTTGTTGAAAATAAACTCGCGGTCGCGCAGCAGATTGATCATCGTAGGAGCGGTCGTCACGGCAAAGAGCCGCGCCGGCTCCTTGCCGTCGCCGTTATGCAGACGGTAGTAGCTATTCAGCGGCGTCGCGAAGAGACTGCCCGGGCTCCACTCGAAAACGCGCGGCGGCTTGCTCGGCTGCCATACTTCGGCGGAGCCGCGGCCGCTCAGAACAAAAAACTGGATCTCGAAGAGGTTCCGCACCGCCGCGAGGCTCTTTCCGGGCGGGACCTCGATCACCCAGGCGTCGTCGTTGACTTGTTCGCCGAGGTTCAAAAAAGCGCCGTTGCCCTGGAGCCACGGCCACGGACCCAATTTGACGCCGTAAAGATCTTCGATATGGTGGCCGCGGTACGCCGGTATTCCCTGCTCCTCCTGCCACAAATCGTAGGCGGACTTCGGCGGCGGGTTTTGTTCTTTTTCTTCCATGGATCCTTGTCTCCTCTGGTCGTCGATGTGACGCGCGCTCAGACTACTAGCCTCCTGAGCACTCTCCGTTCACCCTTCGACATGCTCAGGGCGAACGGAGCGGTGTTAAATCGTTCGGCGATTTTCCGTTCGTGCTGAGCCCGTCGAAGCACGAAAACTCTTTTTCACGAGCCTACCAATGCCTTCGACTGCGGACTCGCTTCCTCCATGCGGTATTCTACCCGGTTCTTTTTCAGCTCTTCCTTGAATTGCCGCCGGATCTCCGGATCTTCGTCTTCGTACTCGATCATTGTTCCGCCGAGCTTGATGTCGACGAGCGTTCCCTCGCGCGACTGCGCCGCGTGAAAGGCGACGTCGTGGCGGTAGCTGCCGTAGCGGATCGCCACCAGGCGCGCCGGCTCCGCGCCGGTGTTGAAGTGCTGATGGAACCACGAGCTCGCCGGGCTGAGCACGCTCCCCTCGCGCCAATCGATGCGCACGACCTTGTGCGCCTGGCCGCTCTTATATGGATGCATGCCGGCTTCGCGCGGCCACAGCAAGGTATAACCCCGCGAGCGCAGCATGATGAAGACGGCGCCGCCGCCGTGGTAGTGGGCTTTGTGATAGATGCCGACCGGCCATTCGGCCATGTGGCCGGCGAGGACGTTGCCCGAAAGCTCGAAGCCCGTGGTTAAAACGCCTTTGCCTTTCGCGTCGCCTTGAACGTCGACGTGGGTGGTGCGAAGATCCGGAATCGCGTTGGTCTCCCACAGCATGCCGTATCCGTCGTTACGGAGGATGCGCTCGCCCACCTTATAATAGTCGGCGCGGCCGTCGAACCGGTCGGTGAAAGGAAACGGGCAATTCAAAATGAAATCCGGGTTGTAAAAAAGATCGACAACCAGAGGCGCGTTCGTCATGGCGACAAAGCGCGCCGGCTCGCTGCCGGAACCGTTGAAGAGCTTGTGCCGGACGTTGAGCGGCGGGGCGAAGAGACTGCCCTCCTGCCATTCGAGCGTCACGGGTTTTTGCTTCTCGTCCCCTATCTCGACGGCGCCCGAACCCGAGACAACGTAGATCACCTCTTCGTACATGTGCTTCTCGGGGTTCAGCGCTCCGCCCGGCGGGATTTCCGCCACGTACATGCCGGTAAGACCGTCCATCCCGAACAGTTGCACGAAGGCGCCGCTGCCGCCGAGCCGCTTCCACGGTCCGAGGTCGAGCGAGCGGACGTCGGTGACGCCGTGTCCCTCGACGATCGGCAAGCCTTCCTGTTTCATCCAGCGATCATAACCGGTTTCGCGTCGGCGCGCGCCGACTTTGCGTTCCGCCATGTTGTGCTCCTATTCCGGGATCATTCACTGATTCCTTCGTGTGCTTCGTGGTCAAAGTTTATCCGAAGAGCACGAAGCCGAATCATTCTCGCGCCAAGACGCCAAGCACGCAAAGCTTTGATTCCTTCTCTTCTTCCTTGGCGACCTTTGCGCCTTTGCGCGAGGCGCATTTTCTTCCTCAGCCAATGAATCATTCAGGCTATGTTCCGATCGTCGCTGCGGGGACGAGCGGGCTCCAGCGCTTCATTTTTTTCCCTTGTGCCATCGTCTTCATCTCGCGCGCGTAGATTTTTCTCAGCAGGATCACGCCCGCGTCCGAGCGGCCGAGGCGCTCGCCGGCGCGGCCGCTGATCACGCCCTGGCCGCGCTGCGCGACGTAGTCTTGAACGTTGACGGCGAGCTGCAGGTCGGTGATGTCGTCCACGTGCATCTTCCCCGCCAGCACGGCCTCGCCGATCTCCAGCGCCGGATCTTTTTGCATCCGCGCCTCTTGCTGCTCGATGAAGCGCTTGGCCGAGTCGCCGGAGAGGCGCGCGAGCGTCACGGAAAATCCCCGGTTGGTCTCGTCGTCGATCGGCACGCGCCAGTTGAGAAAATCGCGCCAGCCTTTTTCCTCGGGCGAGCGCGGCCCCTGCTTGATATAAAGGAGCGTCGGCATCTCGAACTGCGTGACGCGGACCGAGCCGTCGGGCCGGATCGCGCGGAGAATCATGCCGTAGTCCGTCTCTTCAGCTTCCACCCTGGGACATCCGGTGAGACCGCGGTACTCGGAATTCCGGTGCACGAACGCGACGTGAACCGGATCGACGCTGTTCTCGATGCGGTTGCGAAAATTGTAAGGTTTGACGTCGGTCAGAACCGCGCGCACGCACTCGCTCTCGTCGCGCTCTTCCATGAAGTGGTAACGCGGAAACGGCGGCGGCGCCCCGTCGCCTAAATAGACGAAGACGAGCCCGAGGTATTCTTTGACTGGATAGCTTCGGATCTTTACTTTTTGCGCGAAGCGATTGTTCTCGGCCGGCTGCTCGATGCATTGTCCCGCAGAGTTGAACTTCCAGCCGTGGTAGAAGCAACGCAGAGAGTCGTCTTCGACCCAGCCCGTCGAAAGAAGCGTGCCGCGGTGCGGGCAGCGCGGCTCGAAGACATGGACCTCGCCGCCGGCGCCGCGATAAAGCGCGAACTCTTCGCACAGAAGCCGGATCGGCGCCGCGCGGCCGGGCTTCAAGTCCTGCGAGCGGTAGACCGGCCACCAGAACATCTTGCGAAGATACCGTCCGGCGAGCGTGCCGGGGCCGGTCCGGCTGAAATCCTTGTAGTCGAATTTTTGCGCCGGCCGCCGCGCGGACTTCTTATTGCGCGTGATGCTCTTGACCGATGGCATGTTGTGAACCTCCGGTCGAAAAAGAACCCCTCATGCTTCGACAGGCTCAGCATGAACGGAAATTCGTCAACGTTTTTCACTCCTCCGTTCGTCCTGAGCGTGTCGAAGGGCGAACGGAGGCTTTTTCAGCAGCCTGTCATTTCCCCCCGAACAAGCTCGAACGATGCCGCTCCCACGCCTTCTTCTGCGCCTGTTCGAGCCCAAGGCGCACGAGCGTATAAAACCAGGCGACGATCGCCCCGGCGCTGGTCTCAGGATCGGCCAGCCGGCGCGGGGCGAAACCGATTTCATGATCGAAGAACGCGTCGCTGATGATGCGCTTTCCGGAGACGACCTCTTCGAGAACCCGCGTCGAAGTGCGGACGCAGGTCGCACGCTTCCAGTCGCGGTACTGCCAGTCGAGGCCCGAATCGCCTTCGGCGTACTTGATCTTGCCGCCTTTGACCTCGACATAAAAAGGCGCGCCGTCGCTCAAGTCGAACTGAAACGTGCGGTCGAAGGTTCGTGCGGTCGCGAGGCCTTCGGGATGATCGAGCACCTGCACAAGAAGCTCGCAGAAAAGCCGCGCCGCCCTTTCCATCACACCGCCTCCGACCAATCGAACTGGCGGAGAAGCTTCTCCGCGTCGCCGAAGCGCCCGGCCTCTTTTCTTATCACCGGATCGGCAAGCGCCAAAAGTCTTCCCTCCTCGACGACGCAACGGCTTCCCGCCCACAGCGATATTTTAGGAATGTTTCCGAGCTGGAAGTGCTTGTTCCCGACGGCGCCCCACGCGCCGTGCCGGTAAAATAAACCCGGGCCGCCGAGCGCAATGTGGCAGGCGCCGACGCCCGCGCCGTTGTTGTCGAGCATGTATTCGCCGTTGCGGAACGGCGCAGCCTTGGGGTTGAGCCCCATGAGAATCGCGTGCACGCCGCTCGGCTCGTCGGCGATGATGTCGAGGAGCTTCTTGGCTTCCTCGCCGCCGTCGGCGCCGACGATGAGTCCGTCTTTAAATTTCACCGCGACCGGCTTGCCCAACACTCCGCCGAGGAGCGTCGAGTGCTTCGCCATCCAGACGCCGTCGCACGCCTGCGTCATGGCGAATCCCGCGAGCGCGTTCCAGATGCGGTTGTTGTCGTCGCCGGCAAAGTCGAAAGAATTCGCCGCGGGATAGCGGCGGATGCCGCCGAACGGCTGCGAAACGTCGCCGGGGAGCGCAGTAAAACGGAGATCGGTGCCCCAGGGGTTGGTGAGCTTGAAGGTATCGCGCGCCTCGGCCGCGGCGATGAGGATTTCACTGACGCGCCTGCCGATGGCTCGCAGCAATTCGCTGGGATAGCTGAGCGCTTCGGGGCTCGCGAAAGGGGCTTCGGGATCGTCGCTCAGGACCTCGGGCGCTTCCACTGCGCAATGCGCGCAGATGCGCTTCCCGTAGTACATGCTGAGCGTGTAAAATACCTGGTTGTACTTTTGCGCGCCGCGGCTGTTGCGGGTGTAATCCAAAACGACGTCGGCGCCGCGGATCGCGTTCACGACCGCCGGCGCCGGCTGAAATTTTTCCAGATAGCTCCAGGCGCCGGGCGCCGTGCCGCGGCGCAGCGGGATGTGCTCCTCGAGCCGCATGATAATGGGTTTGGCGCCGAGCTCGCGCACGATCTCGGCCGCGACGCGGACGATTTCATCGATGCCGTCCGCGACCGCCGTCTCCCATAGAAGAAGCGCCTGGTCGCCGGTTTTGATCTGCGCGCCCTCGACGATCTCGCGGCGGATGATCTCGCGCCCCAATTCCGAGCGCGCGTAGGCGCGCGTGACTTCGGCGCTCCGAGCGCGGGATTGTTCCTTCGCGGCGACCATTTTTTTCGCTCCGCGTTCCCTCCGTCGAACAATATTCCCCGTAAAAATCCTTGTCAACCACAGCGGTAAATTTCGCGGGATTTTTTCCAATCACCTCCGCGTAGCGTCGCTCATTTAATAAATTACAGCGCCATAAAATAACCGCTGCGCGCTTCGCGGCGCGGCTGTCGTAAGCGGCTTCGCCTCGCGATCCTTTTCTTTCGGGTTGACACTCGCTATAAACCTGCCCTATTTTACGGCATTGTTTGGTTGGACCGTTCGATCTCGTCGGGCATTGCAAAATGTCGCGCCTAACTAAATCCGCATTCCTGGGCTTTCTCATAGGGACTGCGGGAGTGGCGTTAAGTTTTTTCCACGCCGCGCATGACCTCGAGGAAGACGCGGGTCTGAGCTTGCTGTTCGGCCTGAGGGGAATCAGAAAAGCGCCATCGGACGTCGTTGTCGTCAGCATCGACAGCGAGTCCTCCGAGCAACTTGACGTGTCGCGCAATCCCGATAGATGGGCTCGTTCGCTCCATGCGCGTTTAGTTGAAAAGCTGGCGAGAGCAGGCGCTCAGGTCGTTACCTTCGACCTGTACTTTATAGACCCCGGTTCCCCGGACGAGGACAATTCCTTAGCTGAGGCGATTAAAAAAGCTCGTAACGTCGTGCTTGCCGAACCCCTTAAAGAGGAAACGGTGTCCGTATCGGACACGGGCAGGTCTCCTATGGGAGAGCACAGCATCGTGAGACCGGTGAAGCCCATTCCTGCTCTTTCACGGTCGGCTGTCGCCACGGCGCCTTTCGTTCTTCCCAGAATGCCCGTCAAAGTCAGCCAATATTGGACCTTCCATACCGGTTCGGGAGATTCGCCGACCTTCCCCGCGGTCGCATTCCAAATCTATGCTCTGCCGGCATACGGTGAGTTTTTCCGTTTATTGGAAAAAGTAAGTCCCAATCAAGCGGCCAAAATTTCACGCGACCCCGATACGGCGATAAAAGAAAAGGGCGCGGTAAGATTCATCAGAGACATCCGGGGAATTTTTGAAAGCGATCCCTCGCTGGAAAAAAAAATGGCCGCAGAGTTGGAGCGCTCAAATCTTGTCAAGAGCGATGGCAAGAAGTATCGGTTGCTAAAATCTCTTATCCATATGTACGGCGGCGTCAATCGCCGATACCTGAATTACTACGGGCCGCCCCGCACTTTCAGCACCCTGCCGTATTATCAGGCCTTGCGGCTCGGCGAAGGCTCAAGCGGCGATTCCCAGATAGACCTCAAGGGCAAAGCCGTTTTTGTCGGTCTTTCGGAAATATTGCTGACGCAAAGACAGGACAGCTTCTACACGGTTTTTTCACGGGCCAACGGCGTATTTATCAGCGGCGTGGAAATCGCTGCAACCGCATTCGCCAACCTTCTGGAAGACACGCCCGTGCAGCCGGTCGGCTCGCGCGCTTACATCCTCATCATTCTGGCGTGGGGCATCCTCGTCGGCCTCGTTTGTCGTATGGCCGCTCCCGTAGTCGCCGGGCCGGTGATCGTAGGCTTGAGCCTTCTTTATCTCTTGCTCGCCGAGCATCAATTTAAAGCCGCCGGCACCTGGTACCCCATTCTTATTCCGCTGTGTTTGCAGGCGCCCTTCGGATTTTTCGGCGCGGTGTTGTGGAACTACGTTGAGACCAACAAGGAGCGCCAGAATATCAGAAAGGCTCTTACTTACTATATTCCGAACGAGCTGGTGGACGAGTTGGCAAAAAACATCGTCGGGATCAAAAGAAGCGGGCAAACGATATACGGGGCCTGTCTCTATGCGGACGCCGCTGGATACACCGACCTGTCGGAAACGATGGCCCCGCGGGAATTAAGCGACCTGATGCAGAAATATTTTGAGGCCACGTTGGAGCCGGTAAAGCAAACCGGCGGGCTCGTCGTCGATCTGAAGGGAGATTCGATCCTGGCGATCTGGAAGGGCGCGCGGCCCGAGGCCAAGCTCAGGGAACAAGCGTGCCGGGCCGCTCTGGGCCTCGCCAAGGCGGTGCATGAGTTCAATCGGGATTTGAAGACCCTGAAACTTCCCACTCGCGTCGGCGTCCATGCCGGACAAATTTTCCTCGGCAATATAGGGGCCGGGGATCATTACGAGTATGCCGTCACGGGCGACACCATTAATACGGCGTCGCGAATGGACGGTCTCAATAAATACCTGGGCACCGAGATATTGGTGTCCGAAGAGGCCATCCATCGACTCGACGGTTTCCTGACGCGGGAAGCGGGAAGATTTCGGCTCAAAGGAAAGGCACAGCCGATCCAGGTGCACGAATTGTTGTGCCGCGTGGAAGAGTGCCAGGAAAACCAGAAAAAGGCTTGCGCGATCTTTTCCGAGGGGCTGCGGGCTTTCCGAGAACAGTCTTGGGACAAGGCAAAAGAAAAATTCCAGCAGTCGGTTGAGTACTCAGGAGAAGACGCCCTGTCGAGCTTTTACCTGAGGCTTTGCGAGCACTATAAAAAGAATCCGCCTGGGGAACCCTGGGAAGGCATCATTCAATTGCAGGAAAAATAGCGAGGCGCTCCTATGCAGCCGATCCAAAAAAGAGAGGCGGTCATGAAAAAGTTGTGGGTGTATTTGAGCGCGGTTCTTCTTACGGGATTGTTTTACGCGGCGGTTTCCGGCGCCGCCACGACGTGCGAACCGTGGGTTGCAAAAATGGTTTCGGTCCAGGGGAACGTAGAAACGCGAAGGGCGGGCCAGACACAGTGGCGGCCGGCTCGGTTGAATGACACCTACTGCCCCGGCGATAGGATTCAAGTCGGTGAGAGAAGCCGTGCGGACGTCGTCTTGGCCAACCAACCGATCCTCCGTCTCGACCAGAACAGCACGATCACCCTGGGAGGAGTTAAGGAACAAAGGACATCCGTAATCGAACTGATCAAAGGAGCTATTTATTTCTTCAGCCGTCTTCCCCGGAACTTGGAAGTGCGCACGGCCTTCGTCAACGCGGGGGTGGAGGGGACCGAGGGTTTGATAAGAGTTGACGAGGATAGGGCCTTGATATCGATATTTGATGGCAAGGTGCTGGCCGAGAATCAGGCCGGGAGCCTCGCGATCACAAGCGGCGAATCGGCTGTAGCCGCCGAAGGCCGAGCGCCCGTCTTCACGATCGTCGCGCGGCCTCGGGACGCGGTCCAGTGGACATTATATTATCCGCCGGCCGTCTACATTCGCCCCGAGGAGTTTCAACTCCAACCCGACTGGCAAGGGATGGTTCGAAATTCCATCGAGTCCTACAGGAAAAATGATATTCAGGCGGCCTTCGAGAGTATCCAGGGAATTCCGGATGCTGTCGGCGAGCCGCGCGTTTTCGCTTATCGCGCCTCGTTACTGCTGGCCGTGGGACGCGTCGATGAGGCCGGCAAAGACCTCGCGCGCGCGCTGAGCTTAAATCCGGCCTTCGGCGATGCCTTGGCGCTGCAGGCCGTCATCGCGGTCGCGCAAAATGAAAAAGAGAAAGCGCTCGATATCGCCAAGAAGGCGGTCGCGGCTGACCCGAAGTCCGCCTCGGCGTTGATTGCGCTCTCCTACGCTCAGCAGGCAAATTTCGATCTCGAGGGCGCGCGGAGCAGTCTCCAGCAAGCGGTGCAAGTGAGTCCGGACAATGCCCTCGCCTGGGCCAGGCTGGCCGAGCTTCATATGTCATTCGCCGAGCTGGACAAAGGTCTCGAAGCGGCGCAAAAGGCGGCGGCGCTCAATCCCAATCTATCGAGGACGCAAACGGTTTTGGGATTCGCTTATCTGACGCAGGTCAAGACCGCTGAGGCGAAGAAGGCTTTTGAAAGAGCGATCGAACTCGACCAGGCCGACCCCCTCCCAAGGCTGGGCCTCGGTCTGGCAAAGATCCGGGAAGGTGATCTGCAAGAGGGGAGACGGGAAATTGAAATTGCCGTGAGCCTGGACCCTGACAACGCACTCATCCGAAGCTATCTGGGAAAGGCCTATTTCGAGGAAAAACGAGACCAGCAGGCGGCCGATCAATACGAGATGGCTAAAGCGCTGGATCCGAAAGATCCGACCCCATATTTCTACGATGCCATCCGAAAGCAAACCACCAATCGACCGGTCGAAGCCTTGCAGGACCTGCGGAAAGCCATTGAATTGAACGACAACCGGGCAGTTTACCGGTCACGCCTGTTGCTCGACGAGGATCTCGCCGCACGGAGCGCCAGTCTTGGACGCATCTATAATGACCTCGGATTTCAGGAGCTGGGGTTGGTGGAAGGGTGGAAATCGGTTAATACCGATCCTAGTAATTATTCGGCGCATAGGTTGTTGGCGGATAATTATGCTGCGTTGCCGCGGCATGAAATTGCTCGGGTGAGTGAATTGCTGCAGTCACAGCTATTACAGCCGATTAATATCACTCCTGTGCAGCCTGTTCTCGCCGAAAGCAACTTGCTGATTTTGGAGGGCAGTGGCCCGTCATCTCCATCATTCAATGAATTCAATCCGTTGTTCACACGAAACCGCTTCGCGCTGCAAGCATCTGGTGTTTTTGGAAGCAATACTACTATCGGCGACGAAGTAACGCAGTCTGGTGTTTGGAACGATCTCTCCTACAGCCTTGGGCAGTTTCATTTCCAAACAGATGGATTTCGGAAGAATAACGACCTGAACGTTAACATCTACAACGCTTTCGTCCAAGCGGCCGTCTCGCCCAAATTGAGCGTACAAGCGGAGGTGCGCCATCGCGATCTCGAGAGCGGCGATTTAAGTTCGGTATTTTCACCGACCGCCGCCGACCTGTTTTTCCGACGGAATCTTCGCCTGGCATCAGATTCTGAAACGTATCGTGTTGGCCTCCGTGTGTCACCGTTGAAAGGATCCGACTTGTTGGGTTCGTTCATTTATCTCGATGACGTCAGGAAGATTAAAGTTTTTCCCGGTTCGCCCGACACATCCATCACCAGCGATGGGCCTCTCGCAGAATTGCAATATCTCTATCGACAAAAAATCTTTAACGCCACTCTCGGCGGTGGATATTATCGATTGAACCAAGGCTTTAAAAGCGGAAGTTTCTCGCTAAGAGAAAGAACCAAGCACGGCAACGGTTACGTATATTCGCGAATTCAGTTTCCATCCGTGAGCTGGACATCCGTGAGCTGGACATTGGGGTTGAGCGGCGACGTTTTCGACGGTGACGCTTTTACCAAGAAAATGCATCGTGTCAACCCTAAGTTCGGCGTGCTATGGAATATCTTCGGCGACACGCTGTTTAGGGCCGCCTGGTTCAGGACATTCAAACGCTCGTCTTTCTTCAATCAAACACTCGAGCCCACCCAAGTCGCAGGGTTTAACCAATTATTCGATGACTTCACGGGAACGAGGTCCGAGAGGTGGGGTGTGGGCCTAGACCATCGTTTTAGTCGCGATGTCTCCGGCGGCGTAGAAATTTCTCAAAGGAAGCTAACGATTCCGGTAGCGGGTCCCGGAAACATCGAAGAGAATTGGAGAGAGTCTCTCTATAGAGCTTATCTGCAAGTGACGCCTCATCCGCGCTGGGCGGTTGAAATCGAGTACTCAAGGGAGAAGTTCAAAAATCTCGAACCGTTTGGACCGCTCAACACCGACACCCAAATTATTCCTTTCGGCGTTTCTTATTTCAGTCCGTCGGGGTTTTTGGCAAAACTTCGCGCCAGTTACCTTAAACAAAAGGTTGCGCTCGATACAGGATCCGACAGTGACCACGCAACGTTTTTAGACCTGAGTCTGGGTTATCGGCTGCCTAAACGTTTGGGAACTTTGGAGGTGCAATTCCTAAACATACTGGATCAAAACTACCGCTATGAGGGGTTGCAAGATAGAAGGTCCCAGCAGCGAACCGGTCTACCGTCATCCTTGCCCTTTCCACCCGATTTTACCGTCTTCGTTCGATTTAACTTGTCATTCTAGACTGAATATGCGAGAAGATGAAAGAATCATCCAGCAAAAAAACAGAAGGAGGAAAACAATGACTGTTATAAAACGGAACGTCGCCATCGCGTCGGGTGTAGCTGTGCTCTTGCTAGCGCCGCTCGGCTGCGCTTATTTCTCTCAAAAAGCGTCGGACGACATCGTTAACGTGATTCAACAAAAGGTAGATGTACCGCCGGGGGTCCAAAAAACATTCACAGACTTGGGTGTCAAGGGTTTAATACTGGTGAGCGGAGGAGGTAAAGACGGTGAACCTTTAACAATAAGGGTTGTAACCCCTAGCGGCACCCCAAGAGATCTGTGCGGTTCAGGATCAGAGACATGCAAGCTGACAACGCCATCGGCACAGCTCCTGAGCATTGCAACCCCTGAGTTTCTTGGTGGTGTTTGTAGTGATGGCGCTACTCAGCGTACATGTCACAAGGACGGCCCGTACAAAAATAAGTGGTATTTTCATTCCGCCGACCCGGACACGAGCGGCCACTACGCTTGTATAAATCCTTGTCGCTAAAAGAGCCCAGCGTTTTCGATCTCGTTGATTCTCCCGGCGGCAAAATGACGGGCAGCGCCAGGGGGTCGGGGTCACCTCACCCCATTAGCGGGCAGGTCAAGAGGACAACCATGCCCACCTCCTTTCGAACACCTGCGGGGAGTTCAGCCTTTCTTTTTTTGGCCATCAGAATGGCTGTAACTGAGGAGAACTCACTTGCGCTCCGAGCTTTATTACCGGCCGGATATACAGGGGCGCGGGGAGTTTATCCGGTTGGCGCTGGAAGACGCCAACACGGACTGAAGAGTTTTATTATGATAACGGCAGGTGAAAAATGGAGGAAAGAGGGCCGCCTCTAGCGAGACGCCCTCTTTTACCCCTCCTACCGGCTCTCAGTCGGGATTCAGTTGAATTCAAGTAGCCGGCCCAGCGGCGGGCTCAGCCTTTCTTTTTTTGTGCCTTATTGTTTTTCTTGAAAGGTTCTTTCAATACAATTTTCACGCCGGAGATTGTTCCCGTCAGGGCTTTGCGCACTTGGTTCACGGCCTGTCCGCCGATATCACCAGCCGCCTTCAACGCGCCCTCGGCGGCCGCCGAGGCCGCTTCGGTGGTGTCCAGGCTGATCTCTTTCGCTCCTGCGATCGCACCCTGAACGGCGCCTTTCGCCGCTTTCGCGATATCCCCGGCAACTTCCGACGTTGCCTTGACGATGCTACTGCTGGTCGCACTGATCATCTCTAACGCCTCTTTGCCACTGACCTTGGTTCCTTGTAAGACTCCCAAAACCACTCCCTTGGCGGCCGAACCGACGTCACCGCCGACCTCCGCCGCAGCTTGAATGGCAGAGCGGACCACGCCGGAAGAGGCTTCGATCAAGGATTTTCCCGTCTTGCCGGTACCGGACAGAACTTCACTGCTTGATTTCAGGATGCCGTTTGCCGCCGCAGCGGTCGCTTCCGTTGCGTTCAGTCCGATTTCCTTTGCCCCGGCTATCGCTCCTTGCATGGCGCCTTTTGCCGCGTTGCCGATGTCACCGGCCACCTCCGACGTTTCCTTGATTACACTGCCGGCCGCGGTCCGGATGGCTTCCAACGCCTCCAAACTGGTCTCTTTTGTCCCGCGCAGGGTTCCAACGACCGCTCCCTTTGCAGCCGATCCCACGTCGGCGCCCACATCGACCGCTCCACGGATCGCAGCCCGCCCCACATCGGAGACAGCTTCGATCAACGACGTGCCCACCGCGCCCGTTCCCTTGATACTATGGACCAACGTTCCGCTTACAGTATCGACCACGGCTTTGGCCACGTCACCTGTTCCTCTAATGGTTCCGACGACTCCGTTTTTGAC
>DASXUF010000058.1 GCA_036504975.1 Candidatus Binatia bacterium
TGGTCGGCGGCAAGCGCGTCGCCAAAGATTCTCCGCGCATCGAGTCTTACGGCACGATCGACGAGCTGAATTCGATCGTCGGCCTTGTGCGCGCGTTCAACGCGGACAAATTGGGCGAAGACGAAGCGCATCGCTACCTCGACGAAGTTCTCGCGAAGATTCAGGACGAGCTGTTCGATCTCGGGAGCGAATTGGCGACGCCGGAAGACGCCGCATACGAAGGGATGTACCGGGTCGGCGCGGCGGAGGTGAAGCGGCTCGAAGAAACCGTCGATCGCTGCCAGAAGGATCTCGCGCCGCTCAAGTCTTTCATTCTTCCCGGCGGCGGCAAAGTCGGCGCGTTTCTCCACCAGTGCCGGACGGTCTGCCGCAGGGCCGAGCGCGACCTTCTCCGCCTCTCGCGCACGGAGGAACTCGGCGAATGGCCGATCAAGTACGTTAATCGCTTGAGCGATCTGTTCTTCGTCCTCGCGCGCTGGATCGCGAAACACAGCGGCGAGGAAGAGGCGCTGTGGCAAAGAGGGCTCGAAGAGAAAGTAAAAAGGAAAAAGTAAAAGGGCAAAAGAGAATCCAGAAGCCAGAATTCAGAATCCAGAAGGGTCGGATTCGGAACTACATGAGTGCTGGACGCTTCTGACTTCTGGATTCTGACTCCTGAATTCTGAATTCCGTGGGGGTGTAATGAGAATCTTGGAAGGGAAAAAAGCTGTGATTTTCGGGGTGGCAAATGATCGCAGCATCGCCTGGGCGATCTCGGAGTCGCTTCATGCCGAGGGCGCCGAGCTGGCCTTCACCTACGCCGGAGAGATTCTAGAGAAGCGCGTGCGGCCGCTGGCGGAAGGCATCGGCGCCAAGATCATCCTTCCCTGCGACGTGACCAAGGATGGCGAGATCCAGAGCGTCTTCGGAACATTGAAGAAGGAATGGGGAAGTCTCGATATTCTGATCCACGCCATCGCCTTCGCGAATAAAGAGGATCTATCCAACCCGTATGCGCAAACGAGCCGGCAGGGGTTTCAGTTGGCGCTGGACGTGAGCGCCTATTCGCTCGTCGCCTTGACGCGCGAGGCGGCGCCGTTGATGGAAGGGCGCAACGGCTCGATTGTGACGTTGACGTACCTGGGATCGGAGAGAGTCATTCCGAATTACAACGTCATGGGGGTGGCGAAAGCGGCGCTCGAAGCGAGCGTAAGATATCTGGCTTACGATCTCGGGCCGAAAAATATCCGCGTCAACGCGATTTCGGCGGGTCCGATCAAAACGCTCGCGGCTGCGGGCATCGCCGGTTTCAAGGACATGCTTCATTACGCCGCCGAGCGCGCGCCGCTTAAACGAAACGTGGATGCCGAAGAGGTCGCGCGCACGGCGCTCTATCTCGTGAGCGACATGGCGAGCGCCGTGACCGGGGAAGTCATTCACGTCGACGCGGGATATAGTATAGTGGGGATGTAAAGAGCGTCGACCCGGAGTATCTTTCCGGGCCGATGCAATACTTCCGTCTCACGCTTGACGGAATATTACGCGTGAATCTCCTCGTCCGGTGCATCGGCCCTTCAAGATACTGCCAGGCCGACGCCGGGGGGAGAGGGAGTTAAGCGCTCGCGTCCTCGTTTGATAGTGAGAGCCAAAGGAGTTTTTTATGGCGATCAAACGAATTTCGGTACAAGAGGCGCACGACCTGCTGGAAAAAGAGCCGGAGCGCGTCTACATCGACGTGCGCACGGCGCGGGAATTTACCGCAGGACATCCGGCCAAGGCCGTAAACATTCCCGTCGCGTTTCCTAATCCGGGCGGGATGATGCTCAACGAGGATTTCGTGAAGGTCGTCGCGGGAACTTTTCCCAAAGATAAGAAAATTCTCGTCGGTTGTCAGGCAGGGCCGCGCGCAGACGCGGCCGCGCGGCTGCTTGAAGAGGCCGGCTATCAGGATGTCTCCAGCGTTCAGGGCGGCTTCGGCGGCATGCGCGATCAATCGGGCCAGATCGTCGCGCCGGGCTGGGCGAGCCTCGGTTTTCCCGTCAGCCAGGACAACGGCGAAGGCGTGAGCTACGAGTCGCTGGCGGCGAAGGTCAAATAATTTTGTAGGGGCGACCCTCCGTGGTCGCCCAAGACGGGCAGGCACGGAGGCCTGCCCCTACGTTACGGTTTCCCGACATATTTATTCGTCCACAGAACGCCTTCCTCCGCCGACGGCGTCTTCGCAGGGTCTTTGATGATTCCCGCGCCGCTCGCGAAGTTGATGACCTTCTGCCATCCCTTGGGATTCATATCGCCCCACGCCGGCATGGCGTTGGCGACCGTCGAGTAAGACAATTCGAAAACCGCATTGTCGAGTTTCTCCGGTGTGAACAAGCGGTGACTGCGCAGCGCCGATTTCGCCTCCTCGGGTTTGGTGCGGAAAAGCGCGCCGCCGCGGGAGATGGCGCGCGCGACGGCCGTGGCGACCTTGGGGTTGGCCTCGACGTAGTCCGGACGCACCATCAAGACCTCATAAGGATAATCCGTGAGTTCCGGCACCTCCCCTTTGCCCAGCGGAATCAGGACGTAGCCCTTGCCGCTCGGCTCGGTGATTTCCGCCGATGGAGGGGAGAGCGCGTAAGCGTCGATCACGTTGTTCATCAGCGCGGCCGGAAGCTCGGGCGCTCCGATGTAAACGAATTTGAGCTTTTTAGGGTCGCCGCCGGCTTTTGCCACTAAAAATCGGATGATCTGTTCCGACGCCGCCCCCGCGCCCGTCGCGCCGAGCGTGCCCAACTGCGTCAATGCCTTGAGGCGCGCCTCGATCGGGCTTTCGCGCGTGAGGCCGAGCTTGTCCACGATCGCTTTGCGAAGCACCACGCTCAGAGTCATGGAGCGATTGTGCGCTTGGATCGCCATCGCGGGCGCCCCTTCGACTCGGGCTAGAACCAGCCCTTCGGAGGTCGAGGCGCAGAAATTGGACGAGCGGCCGACGACAGCGTTCAAGCAGACCGAGCCGCTGGGAGACGGCGTAATCTTGACGCGCACTCCTTCCGCTTCGAAATATTTGAGCTGTTCGGCGACCCAGATCGCGCCGAAGGCGAAGTTCGGCACGGCCGTCATGAGGCTGGCTTCCGGCATTTCCTTCTGCGCGCGGGTCTGAGAGGCGCTCGCGAGCAAAAATGCCAGCGCCGCAGCCAGTGCAGTCGCAAACCTACGGTTTTTCATTGCGGCCCTCCTCTTCCTAGCCTTGAATCGTTACGTGTTCGCTGTGGGATTGCCATCGTAGCGCTCTCCGTTCGATCAGCTCGGCGACCTTGTCTATAGCGATGACCATTAACATGAGAACGATGATGCCGACAAATACGTCGGCGGTGCGGAAAAGCCCGGCGGCTTGCCGGATGAAAAAGCCGACGCCTTCGGTCGCGGCAACGAACTCGCCGACGATCGCGCCGATGACGGAAAAAGGGATGCTGGTCCTGATACCGGTAAAGACGTACGGCGAGATCGCCGGCAGAATGACTCGGAAAGTAAGCTTCCAACGCCTGGCGCCCATGAGCCGGGCCAGGTCCACATATTCCTGGTCCAACTGCCTCATGCCGGCATAGGTGTTGAAGAAGTTGAGAAAAAAAGTGAGCAGAAAGACCACGCCGACTTTGGACCAGATGCCGATGCCGAGCCAGACGATGAAGAGTGGCGCCAGCGCCGTCCGCGGAATGCCGTTGAGCGCGATGATGATCGGCTCGAAAATTTCGGCCAGGAACTGGCTGCGGCCGAAGGCGTAGCCGAGCGCGATGCCGAGGACGACACCGGCGGGAAAGCCGATCGCGATTTCCTGAAACGTGACCCAAGTGTGTTGGATCAAATCGCCGGAGCGGAAACCGGCGATCATCGACATCAAGATCCGGCTCGGGCTGCTGATGAGAAACGGCTCGATCCATTTTATCGAGGCGATCTCCCACAAGAGCAGAAATCCGGCGATGATGCCAAAGCGGAGAAGCGTCACCCAGACGCCGCGCTTCCAAAAAAAGCCGCCCGCCTGCGTCACGACCACCGCGCCGGCTGATTGCGTTTCTTCTTGGCTAGTCTCGTGCGCCATCGCGGCGATCCTAATGCTTGATGTTGAGCTCGTGGCGGAAGATGTTCCACAGCCGGCCGTAGGCCTCGTCGAAGCCCTCCTGGCGGTGGATTTCAAAAATATTTCTTGGGCGGCCCATGGGCACCTGGATGACGTCTTTGATGCGGGCGGGCCTGTGCGTCATCACCACGACGCGGTCGGCGAGGGCTACGGCTTCGACGAGATCGTGAGTGACGAACACGATAGTCTGACGCTTCTGCTCCCAGATCTTGAGCAGCTCGTCCTGCAAGACCATGCGCGTCTGTGCGTCGAGCGGGCCGAACGGCTCGTCCATCAAAATCACCGGCGGCTCGTAGGCGAGCGCGCGGATGATCGACGCCCGCTTGCTCATGCCGCCGGAGAGCTGCGCGGGATAATATTTCTCGAATCCGGTCAGGCCGGCGAGGTCGATGAACTGCTGCAGTTGTTCTTCCCGCTGCTGGCGCGAGTAACGCTTGGAGTCGAGACCGAAGGCGACGTTTTCTTCGAGAGTGAGCCAGGGAAAAAGCTTGCTCTCCTGCGGCACGTAGCCGACCTTGGTATTCAGACCTTGCACCTCGGATCCCTGGTAGAGAATCCGGCCGCCGGATATCGGCGTCAGGCCCGCGATCAATTTGAGCAAGGTCGATTTGCCGCAGCCGCTCGGCCCCACGATCGTGATAAATTCTCCGTAGGGGATGTTCAAGCTGATGTTCTCCAGCGCCACCATCGCGCCGCGGGTGGGAGTCTGGAAAGCTTTGGTGACGTTCTCGACTTGGATGACGAGGTGATTGGCGCCGGTCGCGCTCGCATCGCCGCTGTGATCGACGGATTCCATGAAACCGGGGCGATTCTCCATCATCGAACCGGGCGTGTCAATACACTTCGGATTTTTCATTGGGTATTCAAAATCCCGTTCCAGAGTCGCGGCGTTACGCTTGATCGACGCAATCGGATGACATATGAAAAGCTATCGAACAGGATAGGAGTTGAACGTGGCGATGAGCGAAACCGTCATTGCAAAAAACAGCGGCAAGACCTTCGTCGTGAAAAAAGGCCGGATCATTCGCGTCACCGGCGAATCGACGGCGGACTTCGTCGTCTTCAATCTCCGCAACGTGAAGGAGCGCTTCGATCAGGCGCGGACGAAAGTCGATCAGGG
>DASXUF010000059.1 GCA_036504975.1 Candidatus Binatia bacterium
AGCTATCAGCCGTCAGCTCAAAACTTTTTAAGATCCGGGCGAGACCGATAAATTCCTCCACGCTTAGAGTTTCGCCGCGGCGGCGCGGGTCGATGCCCTGGGAGCGCAGCAAGCGGTCAACTTCTTCCCGGCCGATTTTCAACCAGGTCGTGAGATTATTTTGCAGCGTCTTTCTCCTCTGGCCGAACGCGGCGCGCACCAGGCCTTGTAGCACGGAAGCTTCGTCTGCGGAAACCAAAGGCTCGGGATGGAGCTCGATCTTCAGCACCATCGACCTGACCTTGGGCCTGGGGAAGAAAGCTTCGGGAGCGACTGGAACTTTGGCGGCGATCCGTCCATGCACCTGGCACCAGACGGAGAGCGAGCCGTAAGATTTCGTCCCCGGGGCGCTCGCCATACGCTCCGCCACCTCGCGCTGGACCATCAGGACGAAAAACGAAAAGCGCTCGCGCAGCTCGAACAGGCGAAACAGAACCGGAGTGGAGATGCTGTAAGGCAGGTTCGCCACGAGCTTGATCTTATGCGCGGGCAGAATCGATTCCAACGGAAGCTTCAAAATATCTCCGTGGATCAGCTCCAGCGCGGGATGCGCGCCCAAATCGCCGGCGCGGAGCTTCTCGACCAAAAACCGGTCGATCTCGACGGCCCAGACGCGGCGCGCGCGCTCGGCCAGCCGCCGTGTCAACGACCCCAGACCGGGCCCGATCTCGAGGATCTCATCTTCAGGCGCCAGATCGACGAGCCGCAGGATCGATTCGAGCACGCGATCGTGGACGAGAAAATTTTGTCCGAGACGTTTTTTGGGTGCGAAGGCGGCGTCTCTCAGCGCGGCGCGCGCTTCCTGGTAAAGAGTGGCCATAGCTTACCCTATAAAATGATAACCGACCGAGCGGGGGTTTCTCGAAGGACCGATGCGTTGGACGAGAAGCAGCAAGCGTACTTCAACATTTCTTTCAGAACTCTCGTGCCGCGTACACGGACGTATCGCATCGGCCCGGAGAGAGACCCCCGCTCGGCCGGACGGAATAGGAGTCTTTGTGGCGCCTGCTAGAGCGTGAGATCGGCGTCGGCGTTGAGGCGAAAATCGTCCCTCTTTCCGCGTTTCAGCGAGTGGTAACCGGCGAGCGCGATCATCGCGCCGTTGTCCGTGCAGAGAGCGGGAGGAGGAAAATGGACCTCCACGCCCTCGGCGCGCGCCGCCGCCGCCATTTTTTCGCGCAGCCGGCTGTTCGCCGCGACGCCGCCGGCAAGCACGATGCGCTTGACGTCGAGATCAGTTGCCGCGCGAAGCGTCGGCGCCACCAGCATGTCCACAACGGCTTCCTGAAAACTCGCGGCGATGTCGGCCTTGCGGGCTTCCCATTCGCACCGGTCGCGCTCTTTGAGGTAATGCCAAACGGCGGTCTTGACTCCGCTGAAGCTGAACTCATACGAGTTTTTTTTCAAGCGCGCGCGGGGAAACGCGATCGCATGGGGATCGCCGTTCTTCGCCAGTTGGTCGATCACTCTGCCGCCGGGGTAGCCGAGCCCCATCATCTTGGCGACCTTGTCGTAAGCTTCTCCGGCGGCGTCGTCGCGGGTGCCGCCGAGAAATCGATAATCACCAAAATCGCGGACGAGATAAAGCAGCGTGTGGCCGCCCGAGGCCAGCAGCGAAAGGTAAGGAAAAGAAATCTCGCGGTCGAGAAAAATCGCCAGCAGGTGCGCCTCGAGATGGTTCACGCCGACGTAGGGGATGCGCCAGCGATACGATATGCCTTTGATAACCGAGAGACCGACCAGCAGCGAGCCCACCAGTCCCGGGCCGCGCGTGACCGCGATGCCGTCCAGATCGTTGAGAGCGACGCCCGCCTGGGCGAGCGCGCCGTCGATGATCGGCAAAATGTGGCGCACGTGCTGGCGCGACGCGAGCTCCGGCACGACACCGCCGTAAGGACTATGAATTTCGTCCTGGGATGAAACCACATTGGCCGCTACCCGGCGGCCGTCGACGAGCACGGCCGCCGCCGTATCGTCGCACGAAGTCTCTACGCCCAGGACGACCATCGGCTTGACTTTCAATCTCAGCGCAGGCCCGGGCCCTCTTCCTGAATGCGGGCGAGCCCGTCGGCGGCCAAACGATTTCCCGGATTCAACCGCAACGCCTGCGAATAGCTCTTGCTGGCGCGGTCGATGGAGCCGAGGATGCGGTAGTTTTCTCCTCTCAAGGCGAACACCTCCGCCAGCCAATAAGGCTCGCCGCTGAACAACGACTCTGCAACGTCCAAAAACCTGAGAGATTCGTTCTGGCGGCCCAACGATGCGTGGGCCTTGGCCAAAAAATAATAGCCATAGGCGTTGGTGGAGTCGATCGCGATGGTTTTTTCCAGACGCGACAGCGCCCGCGCGTGATCGCCGGATTCCAAAAGTTTTCTGCCCTCTTCCGTGAGTCGAATCGAGGCGGCCCGTTGCGGCGGAGTCGTCGGCGTGATCTTGGCGAGCAGCGAAGTCTCCTCGGGGAGAGGCGGCGGAGCCGGCGGCGGTGAGGGCGCCTGCGGCGGCAATGTCCGCGCCGACGTCTCTGGCTGGGACCTCGGCGGCGGAGCTATGCGTCTTTCCTTGAGATCTTCTTCATAGATAGGTCCCCGCTCGATCGGCGCTCTCGCCTGAGGCGGCGGCGGAGAGTAATCCGGCGAGGGCGGATACGCTGGAGGCAGCGGGCGCTGCGCGGACGAGGGCGGCGGCAAAGGCCGCCGATACACGGTCTGCGTCGGACATCCTTGCGCCGCCAGCATCACGATCGCCAGCGCGAAGATCCTCACAATGCTAAGATGCAGCATGTGATTTCCGTAATCGCGCCGGATTCGCTTCAAACCCATGGATTATCTTCCGAGGAGCGGCGATACCATCCGGGAGAAAAAATCGGCCGGCGCGGAAAAAAATCCGGCCAAGGGCGACGGATGGAGTGGACAATAGGCGCTCGGCTCCTCGCCTTCGAGAAACGCTTCCTGAATGACCGTCGGGCAGTTCGGCGTCGCACGGTAACCGGTGAGCGGATCGACGTCCATCATCCTGATGCCCGCGGGCGGCGCGAAATCGGTCGCCGGCGTGCCCGCCGTCGCCTTTTTCATAAAATCGGTCCAGATCGGCACCGCGGCTTGCGCTCCGGACAAGCCGAGCTTGGTTCCGTTGTCGAATCCGACCCACACGACGGTAAGCAGGTCGGGCGTGTAGCCTACAAACCAGGCGTCCTTGGTGTCGTTGGTCGTTCCGGTCTTGCCCGCCGCCGGCCGGTTGAAGCCGAGCAGTCTCGCCGAGCGTCCCGAGCCGCGGTCGAGCACGCCTTTCATCATGAAGTTCATCATGAAAGCGAGCTGCGGGGTTATCACCTTTTCCACCTGAATATCCCGCTTCTCCAATACCCGGCTCTCCTGGTCGATGATCTGCTTCACCGCCAGCGGCTGGGTACGCACGCCGCCGTTGGCCAGAGTGGAAAACGCGACCGCGACTTCCAGCGGCGTCACTTCCGCCGCTCCAAGTGCGACCGAAGGAAACGCCGGCAGCGGGCTTTGAATGCCGAGGCGATAGGCGACGTCGCGCACGCGCCGGATCCCCACTTCACGCGCGACGCGGGCAGTCGCGGAGTTGAGCGACCGCTCCAGCGCGGTTTGGAAAGTCACGGTGCCGAAATACTCATCGCGGTAGTTGGCCGGCTGCCATTCCTGTCCTTCGTAGCTCCAGGTAAAGGCCGAGTCTTCGACCAGGCTCACCGGAGTGAACCGCTTGCCCTCCGATCCGTACATGAGCGCGGCGAGATAAACGAACGGCTTGAAAACCGACCCGGGCTGGCGTTTCGACTGGAAGATGCGGTTGAATTGGGATTTCTGATAATCCCTGCCGCCGACCATCGCCTTGATCTCTCCGGTTTGCGGCTTGATGACGACGATCGCGCCTTCGAGATGGTCCCCTTCGCCGCGCTTGCGAAGATAGGCATAGGTCTCCTCCAGGCGTTTGAGCCCATCGGCCAGGGATTTTTCCGCCATTTTTTGCAGTTGCAGGTCGAGGCTGGTGAAAATCCTCAACCCTTCGGCGGTGAGGACCTCTTGCGCGTAGTTCTCCGCCAGCTCGCGCTTCAAAAAGTCCACGTAATAAGGGGCGTCGTTGATCACCTTGATCAGGTCGCGCCGCGGAATCACTTCTTTCAGCGCCGCGTCGTACTGGCGCCGGCTGATCAGCTTGTCGTCCAGCATCTTCCCCAGCACGACGTTTCTTCGCTGCTTCGCCGCCTCGACGCTGCGATACGGAGAATAGCGGTTGGGGGCCCGGATCAGGCCGGCCATGAGGGCGGTTTCTCCCACCGTCAATTGCTCGAGATCCTTGGTGAAATAAAATTGCGCGGCCTCCGAGACGCCGAAGATCCCCTGCGTACCCTTTTGTCCCAGGTAGATTTCATTGAGGTAGTTTTCCAGGATCTCTTCTTTGGAGTACTTACGCTCGGCGATCAGCGCCATGATGGCCTCTTTGATCTTGCGCCTGAGGCTGCGCTCGTCGCCGAGAAAAAAGTTCTTCATCAACTGCTGCGTCAAGGTGCTGCCGCCCTGGACGACGCCGCCACTGCGCAGATTGGCCAAGGAGGCGCGCAGGATGGCGATCGGATCGATGCCGCGATGGCGGTAGAATCGCTCGTCTTCGATCGAGAGGATCGCCCGCACCACCAACGGGGGGACTTCAGCCAGATTCACGAGCCTCCTCTCTTCCCAGATGCGGTCGTAGAGTCCGCTGATCAACTCGGGCTCGAGCTCGAAAGAAAACAGCTCCTGCCCGTTCTCGAGATTTTCCATTCTCGCGACGGCCGCGCCCTGAAGCGCGATGCGCAATGGAAATCCCTTGAAGTTCTCCATCGGATAGGCGAAATCGTGCAGGTAGACGTCCACGGCGCCGTCTTTGCCGAAGCGGTATTCGCCTTTGGCATCGGGCGCGCTCTTCGTCTCCCTGTAACCGAGGCGGCGGAATTTCTCCGTCAGATCCTCGCGGCGGAGATTCATCCCGGCGTAGAGCAAATAGGTGTCCGAGTAAATTTTGGAAGGAAACTGCCACTTGCGGCCTTCGAACTTGGCCGTGACGGTGCCTTCGAGGCGTTTCACGTACCAGGCGCTGAAAACCGCAACGACGGCGATAAAGACGAGAGATGACAGAATGATGGTTTTACGCGACGGCAAACGGGTCTTCTTCAACTGAGTTTCCCCGGCGATGAATCAGCCTTGAGTGTAACGCCTTTCGAAAACAATAAAAAGAGGATCGAGTAAAACCGACTCGATCCTCTTTTCCGATTGAGCCACCTTTTCGATGGATATTTATTTTGACGGCTTGAGCGCGAGGAACAGCGTGTTCTCTCCGCGCCGCACCAGGAAGAGAACTCCCTTGCCCTTCTTGATCTCGCCCGCGGCCTTGCGGAAATCGGCCACCTTGCGGACGGCCTTCCGATCAACTTCCAAGATAATGTCCCCGCGGCGCAGCCCTGCGTCGTCCGCCGGGCTCCCCGGCTCCACCGCGGTGATCACCACGCCTTCGGCGCGCTCGAGGCCGAGGCTCTCGGCGACCTGCGGCGTCACTTGCTGAACCGTCAGGCCGAGCTCGCCTTTTTCCGCGGTGGAAGCGACCACTTCCTCGTCTTTCATTTCGCCGACGGGGATCGTCAGCGCGATCTCCTTTTTGTCCCGCACCAATTTCACGCGAACTTTTTTATCCACGGCGGTGCGGGCGACGACGATAGGAAGCTCGTTGGAGTCTTTGATTTCCTTCCCGTCGAACTCGGTGATGACGTCGCCGACTTTGATTCCCGCGGTTTCAGCCGGGCCGCCTTTAGTGACATCGGCCACCAGCGCCCCTCTGGGCCGGTCCATTCCGAGCGACTCGGCGATCTCTGGCGTAACCCTCTGGATGAGCACACCGAGATAGCCGCGGGTTACCTTCCCCTTGCCTTTGAGTTGCGGCAACAGCTCTTTTACCAGGTTGATGGGAATGGCGAAGCCGATCCCGATGTTGCCGCCGGACCGGCTGTAGATCGCCGAGTTGATGCCGACCACTTCGCCGCGGAGGTTGATCAGGGGCCCGCCGGAGTTTCCCGGGTTGATGGAGGCGTCGGTCTGAATGAAATTGTCGTAGGGACCGCCGATGTGCCGTCCCTTGGCGCTCACGATGCCGGAGGTCACAGTGTTGTCCAGGCCGAAAGGATTGCCGATCGCCATCACCCACTCGCCGACCTCGAGCCGGTCCGAATCTCCCAACGCGGCCACTTGAAAGTTGTCTTTGGCGTTGATCTTGATCACGGCGACGTCGGTCTTGGGATCCTTGCCGATCACCTTGGCTTCGAACTCCCTTTCGTCGGCCAGCTTCACGATGATTTTTTGCGCGTTGTCCACGACGTGATGGTTGGTGAGAATAGAGCCGTCCTTGTCGATAATAAAACCCGAGCCGAGACTCTTTTGCCGAAACGGGCCGCGCGGACCCGGCCCGCCGAAGAATCGCCGCCAAAAATCGCCGAACGGATCTTCTTCGCCGCCGCCGAATGGGCTTTCGAATCCCTGGCCGCCGCCTTGACTGACTTGAGTCGTCGAGACGTTGACCACGACTGGACTCAACTGCTTCGCCAGGGTGACGAAGTCGGGCAATCCCTGCGGCGTGACAATCGACCGGGCAGCCTCTGGGTTCGCGGTCCCGCCCCACAGATTGACCAGCCGCGTGCCGGCGAACCAATCCAGTCCTCCGCTCACCCCCAGTCCGGCCAACAAAGAAACCACCGCCACGATGAACAGCACCTTCACCCTTACCTGCCGGTTCCAGATCCTCTTCTCTTCCATCACAACTCCTATTTTTTCTTCTTCACCGCTTCCACGTAGCGCATCCGGAGATCATACAGCACGTCTTCCATGAGCTGCTGTTCTCCGGGATCGAGATTGCCGCGGGTTTTATCCTTGAGCACGCCGATGATATCGATCATCTGCTTGGCCACCGGCAAATTGCTTTCGACCTTGCCCGACGTCGGATCAGCGATCTCGCCTAAATGCATCAAAGCCTGCGTGCTCAAACTGATGACGAAGGTCGAGAAGTTGATTTCAGGCAGCTGGGCGTTGGCTTCGTCTTTCGATTGGTTTTGCGCTTCGCCCCGGATCTCGTCGTTCCGCGGCTCCTCGGCCTCCGATCGCCCCTCTGCCGTGGCAGCCGCTTCGCGCGGCTCTCCGGTTTCAGGCGAGAACCTGCGCCGGTCGGCTACCTTGAATCCCTTGCCTTCGCCTTTTTCTCCCTCTTCAGCCATGAAAGCCTCCTGTTAATTTTGGAGAAAAAAGAAACCGCCGGAACACGCCGCCGTCGGCGTCCGTTCGTCGCTTGCCGAACAGTTCTTAACGCGCCATGGCGCGGAGCCGCGCGATCCTCTCCTCGATCGGTGGGTGAGTGCTGAAGAGGCCGAGTAACGACCGGCCCGAAAGAGGATTCACGATAAACATATGGGCAGTCTCCGGGCGCGCTTCCATAGGGACGATTTCCTTGGCGCGCTCCAGCTTGGCCAACGCCGATGCCAGACCGAGAGGATTCCCCACGGTCTTGGCCCCGGTGGAGTCGGCCATGAACTCTCTCGAGCGGGAGATGGCCATTTGAATGATCATCGCCGCGATGGGCGCCACGATCGACATAAAAATCAGCCCGAGAATTCCGCCGCCGCCGTCTTCGTCCCGGTCCCTCGCGCCGCCAAAGATTGCCGCGAACCGCGCCATGTTCGCGAGCATCATGATGACGCCCGCGAGCGCGGCGGCGATGCTGCCGATCAGGATATCGCGGTTTTTTACGTGCGAGATCTCGTGCGCCAGCACGCCTTCCAACTCCTCGCGATTCATGATCTTTAGAATCCCCTCGGTGACGGCGACCACCGCATGCTCGGGATTTCTTCCCGTGGCGAAGGCGTTGGGAGACTCGTCCGGAATGATGTAGAGACGAGGCATCGGAATACCGGCGCGGAGCGCGATATCGTGGACGATTGCATGCAGTTCCGGCGCTTCGGCTTCGCTCGCCTCCCGCGCACGGTACATGGCGAGAACGATCTTATCGGAAAACCAGTAACTGCCGAAATTAAGGAGAAGCGAGAAGACAAACGCGATCATCATGCCTTGCGGGCCGCCGAAAAGCTGTCCGATCCAGAGGATGATTCCGGTCATCAGGCCCAAAAGCAGCGCTGTTTTTAGGGAGTTCGACATCTTGTTTTATTCTCCTGTATCGACCGCTTCCGCCGCAGCGACTCTGCGAGCACAGATGAACTGTAATGCCTGCATACCCCCTTGTCAAGAAGCGTGCCGCGCAGGTAAATTCGCGTTCTCGCGCGCAAAATTCCGAAGAAAACCGATGACGGCTTCCGGCGTCAATTGGGTCAGACATTTGCGGTGCGGGCAACTTTTCATCACCGGACCAGGGCAAGGAGAGCACTCGACGTTCCGGCTTACGACCGCCGCCCGGCGGCCCCGCGGCGCCCATTCTCCCGGATCCGTCGGCCCAAAAAGCGCGACCGCGTCGGCGCAGACGGCCGCGGCCAAATGCGTCAGGCCGCTGTCGTTTCCCAGATAGAGATCGGACAGTGAAAGCAGCGCGGCGATTTTTCCCAGCTCCAGATGGCGGGCGACGTTCGCTCCGCGCCAATCACGATCTTCAAACCATTCCTCTTCGGCCGGACCGAAGATCACGAAGCTTTCGCCCCCGCTCTCCCGCCACCATCTTTCGACCTCGCGGAAAAATTCTCCGGGCCAATTTTTTTCTCGCGCGCCGCTGCCCGGCGCCAGCGCGAGAATTTTTTTGCCCGCGAAGCCGCGCTCACTGAGCCAGTTCCGTCCCCAAAAGAGCGCCTCGCGCCGCAACGGTACGATCGGAATGAATTCGCCCGCCGGCTTTCCCCCCACGCAACCGAGGTAATAATCCGAGATATGGATGATGGAATCGACCGGCCGGAAAGGGAACAACTTTGCTCTACCGCCGGCAAGAACCTCGATACTCGTCGCGAAGTTCCGATCGCCGCTCCCCGTCCAGGAATAAATCGACTGGTACGAATCGAAGAACCGCCTGAGCGCTTCGTCCCGCCCGGCGCTACCGACAAAAAGCCGACTGATCTCGCGGCGCTCGACCGAGCTGACGTGAATTACCGGCGGTAGTAGATCCGCATATTCCGCGCGGGCGAATAGATCCACGCTTCGATTCCGCGCCAGGAACTCGAGCGCCGGAAGAAAACAGATAAAATCCCCCAGCGCGCCGGGAAAAAGAACCAGAATTTTTTCCAACGATCCCTCGCTCCCGGTATTTTATTGACTTTCCAACGGTCAGAATATAGCATACAGGGAAGTTCAGTCGAATCTTCTCTCCCGACGAAATGAGAGCACACAAATTGTGGCAAGCTTAAACGGCGCCCGATCGATTCTCGACCTCATCGGCTCCACCCCCGTCGTCAAATTAAGAAATCTTCCCGGCAAGAACGACGCCGACATTTGGGCGAAGCTCGAGTCCTTCAATCCCGGGGGCTCGGTCAAAGACCGGATATGTCTCAGCATGATCGAAGCGGCGGAGCGCGAACAACGGCTCAAGCCGGGCGCCACGATCGTGGAGCCGACCAGCGGCAACACCGGCATCGGCCTCGCGCTGGTCGCCGCGGTTAAAGGGTATCGTTTGATTCTCACCATGCCCGATACGATGAGCGAAGAGAGACGCAGCCTGCTCGCCGCCTACGGCGCGAGAATCATTTTGACTCCCGACACCAAAGGGATGGGCGGCGCGATCCGCAAGGCCGAGGAGCTGCTGCTCGAGCACCCGGACTATTTCATGCCGCAGCAATTCAACAACCCGGCGAATCCGGAAGCGCACCGGCGCACCACGGCCGTCGAGCTGCTCGAACAATTCAAGCAGATCGACGCCTTTGTCTCGGGAGTCGGCACCGGCGGAACCATTACCGGCGTCGGCGAGGTGCTCAAGGAAAAAATGAAAGGCGTTAGAATCTGCGCCGTCGAGCCGGCCGCGTCTCCGGTCATCTCGGGCGGAGAGCCGGGATTTCATAAAATCCAGGGCATCGGCGCCGGCTTCGTTCCGGCCGTCTTGAACCGCCAGGTCATCGACGAAATCTTGACCGTCAGCGACGAAGACGCCATATCGCACACGCGCAAGCTGGCACAGGAGGAAGGCATCCTCGTGGGAATTTCCTCCGGCGCCGCCTGCGCCGCCGCGCTCCAAGTCGCCAAAAACCTGGGAAAAGGCCGCGTCGTCGTCACCGTCTTTGCGGACAAAGGCGAGCATTATCTCAGCACGGACATCTTCAACGAGCGGCAATGAGCGCAAAGCTCGAAGCATTGAAAGAAAATCTGCGTGCTGCAAACGGCCTCCTGGTCGCCTTCTCCGGCGGCGTCGACTCAACTTTTCTTCTGAAAGTCGCTCAGATGGTAATGGGGGATCGCGTGGTCGGTCTGACCGCCTCGTCTCCGACCGCCCCTCCGGGAGAGCTGGAAGCGGCGCGGGAGCTCGCGGGCATTATCGGATGCCGGCACATCGTCGTCGATTCGCACGAGCTCGACAATCCGGCTTTTTCTCAGAATTCCGCCAATCGCTGTTATTTTTGCAAGGATGAGCTCTACCGCATCTGCCGGTCGGAGGCCGACCGCCTGGGATTTTCCGTGGTCGTGGATGGAACCAATCTCGACGACTTGAAAGATCACCGTCCCGGACTCAAGGCGGCGAAGGAATGGCGCATCGGTCACCCCCTGGTCGAAGCAGGAATGACCAAAGAGGAAATTCGCCGCTCAAGCCGCGATCTCGGGCTCCCGTCATGGGACAAACCCGCCATCGCTTGTCTCTCTTCGCGCTTCCCCTACGGCACCGAGATCAACGTGGAGAGGCTGGGGAAGATCGGAGCGTGTGAAAGGGTCCTCAAAGATCTCGGCTTCAGGGAGTTTCGCGTGCGCTATCACGGCGAGCTGGCGCGCATCGAAGTCGCGGTCGAGGAAATCGACCGTCTCTTCGAGAGAGAGATCCGGGAGCAGATCGTCCAACGATTCAAGGAAATCGGCTTTACCTTTGTCAGCCTCGATCTTGAAGGCTACCGCACCGGCAGCATGAACGAGTCGCTGGCAAAGAAGACCGCTTAAACTCGTCCCGCGCGAATCAGCGCTTCTGCGATCAAGAGATCTTCCGGCGTCGTAATCTTCAGGTTGCTCCGCGCGCCTTCGAGCACGGCGACGGTTTTTCCCAGACGCTCCACCAGCATCGCGTCGTCGGTCGCTTCGATTCCGTCTTGTGCCGCGCGGCGGTGCGCTTCGCGAATGATCTCGACGCGAAATGCCTGCGGCGTCTGGATCTCCCATAAAGAGTTCCTCGCTGGAGTCGACTCGATCCGGCGCGATGCCGAAACGACTTTGATCGTATCCTTGGCCGGCACTCCAACCACGGCCGCGCCCTCTTTGAGCGCGAGCTCGACGCACCGATCGATGATGGCCGGCGAAATTAGAGGGCGCGCGCCATCGTGGATGACGACGACCTCGCAATCGTCGTCCAACCGATTCAGTCCGCGCCCGACCGAATCCTGGCGCCTGGGGCCGCCGGATTCCAAGACACATTCAAGACGGCCGAGATCGCGGTCGGTCACTATGAGCTGCTCAAAGTCCTTCCGTTGTTTTTCCGGCGCGACCAGAATCACTTTTCGTACTTGCGATCGGGCGAACCGATCGAGCGTGTGAAGAATCAGCGGCCGTCCGGCGAGCGCGATCAGAGCCTTCGGGAGCTCGCCGCCCATTCTTTTTCCTTCGCCGGCCGCGACAATGACTGCATTGACACGCATGTCGATCCTTAAAAAACAAAGGGCCGAGAGATGATTCCTCCCGGCCCTTACAACTTCATTCCGTCAACGGCCAATCAATGAGTGAAGATATGGCGCAGCTCCTCCATGATCTTGTCCTCGGAATGCGAGCGGGCGATCGAGAGCTCTTTGACCAGGAGGTTCTTCGCCGTATCGAGCATCTTGCGCTCGCCGAAGGATAGTTCCTTGTCGCCTTTCAAGACGAATAGATCGCGCAGCACCGTGGCGATTTCTAAAATAGAGCCGGTTTTGATCTTCTCCGTGTATTCGCGATAGCGGCGGTTCCACGTCTGCTGGTCGGCCTCGACTTTTTTCTGGCGCAAGACTTTGTAGACCTGCGACACCATGTTTCTGTCGATCACTTTGCGCAGCCCGACGGATTCAACATTGTCCACCGGAATCATGATCTTCATGTCGCTATCGAGAATGCGCAGCATGTAAAATCGCTTTTCCGTTCCTGAGATCACCTGGGTGCGAATCGCTTCGATCTGACCCACCCCATGAGCGGGATACACTACCTTCTCGCCGACTCTAAACATGTTCCCTCCTAAGGTTGAGATTGCCGCAGCACATTCGCCGCTGTCGAGGGCTGAAAATTGTGTGGCCGGGGTCGATTGGGAAGCAATAACTTTGGCAGGGAGGGTTCAATCGGCTGGTGAGCATCAACGGCTCGCACGTTACTTCTAGCGCGACCACAATCCGTCCTACCCGGTAGCGATGGTGCAAAAAAATTAGCGGCCCTAAACTACGGACCGCTATTAAGTTATTGAGTGCACTTAAACCATACACCAATCTCGCCGCCTCAGTCAAGGGCGTGGGGGATTAACAAAAATCATTATAGTTCTTAGCAAGTTAGAAGATAATAGGCAAGCGATCGATGACGGCTGATTTTGGTGACGATCAAACCGAGTCGTTCAATTCCAACGCCATGATCAGGGCGTCCTCGCCGTCGTCGGAGTAGTACGCTGTGCGCACACCCTTGGCCGAAAAACCCAGAGCCTGATAAAGCTTTTGTGCCGCTTCGTTGGATTTTCTTACCTCCAAGGTCACCTGGCTCGCCCCCTGGCGGCGCGCTTCTTCGATGACCGCCTCGAGCAACGCCTTGCCTATCCCGTGCCGGCGGTATGCCGGATGCACCGCCAGGTTGTGAACGTCGATTTCATGCTGGAGCATCCAGTAAATGACGTACCCGACCGGCTTGTCGCCGACGACCGCGAGAAGCGACCGCGCGCAGTTTACTTTGAGCTCCTGGAGAAAAAAATTCGTGCTCCACGGATAGGCGAACGAGGCGCGCTCGATCTCGATCACCTCCGATAGATCTGACGAGTTCATCGGCCTGAACCGGACTCCGGCAAGTGAGCCGGAAAATCCCGCGGCCTCAGCGGCCTCCGTTGGTTTTTCGACCAGCCGTTCCACGTTCAGCTCGTTCTTACAACTGTCGACTTCCCTGAACGGCGCTCCTCGGCTGTTTGAGAAGCAGAATCTCCAAAAGCTTATCGGCAAAACGGTGGGAAAATCCTTCAATCCGTTCTTCAAGCGGGATCACCGTCGTGAATTCAGGCGGGAAAGCCCCGACACTGCTGGAGATCTTTCTGATCCGTTCATCGGTAACTCTTCCCTTGATAACAAAATGTCCATCTTTCAGCGCCAGGTCGTAATCATAATCGGGCATGTCGTCGGGAATCGTGGACCTTATCGGAAGACCGATATCCGGCACCTTAGTCGGGAATTCCATTCTGAGAAAATAGGCGCCTCCCCAGTCTTGAAGCGTGTACACGTTACCGTAGCGCCTCTCGCGCTCCAATTTCTCGACGAATCCCCTCTCGTAAAATCCATCGACGGGAATCGGCAGGCTTCGAATCACTCCGGCCTGCCGCTCGAGCAGAGGGCGCAATACATAGGCGAGCGGAACCCCATAGATCGCGGCCCGGAACACCAGCTCATCCGCCGGCTTAGCGTGGAAAATCCCCTCGCGCAGGCGATAAGCGCCTTCAATGACTCCCAACAACACCCCGAGGAGAATATAACCGTTGATTTGTTGGCTGAAGACAATGTCGACTCCATTGACCGCCGCGCCGGCGCACATGAGAAACACAGGATAGAGAACGACATTGTGCAGGATGTTGAGAGCCGTCGCGCCGGCGGCGGTGAACGCAACCGGACTTCCGACGGCGGCCTCCAATTCCTGCTTAGTCGCATGGGGCAGAGCGCCCAGAACCGGCTGCAACAAAAAAATCGCCGCTCGCCAGAGCGGTCGCGTGAGCGGCCCCTCCTTCCTAAAGCGGGAAAAAACTTCGTTGAAACTTCCCGGCAGCTCTCCGGGAAAATGCTTTTCGGCTTTGGGCGGCTTGGCGATTTGAGCCGGAGCCGGCGGCGCCGCGGGCTTAGGCTTTGACGCCGCTGCGGTTGGCGCCGCAGCGGACCGCGGCGCTGCGGCCGGCGGCGCCGTGGGCGTTTTTGCGGGAGTCTTTGCAGGCTGCTCGGTCGCTGGCGCCGCCGCCACTGCGGCTTCCTTACGGAAACGCGATTCGAAATTTTCTCCGAAGGCGACGTCGTGATGCAGCTCTTTGGCCCGCGCGATCAACACCGCTTCGCTCTCGATATTATTAGGGTCGGTCACGCAGCAGTCCACGGGGCAAACAGCGGCACAGGCTTCATAGTCATGAAAGCCGACGCACTCGGTGCACAACAGAGGATCGATGACGTAGATTTCTTCGCCTTGGCTGATCGCGTTGTTGGGACACTCCGGCTCGCAGGCCCCACAGTTGATGCACTCGCTTGTGATCATCGTAGCCATTTTTGTTAACTCCCGATTCTTCGTGAGTAATTACTTGTTCCGCGCCGGGTTGTCAATCATTTCGGCAAAAGCTTGAAAGAAAATGAAAATCTATGTTACACCTAAATCATGGCGGCGTACCCAAGTGGTTAAGGGAGAGGTCTGCAAAACCTCGATGCAGCGGTTCGAATCCGCTCGCCGCCTCCATTTCCCGCCGCCCGATCCAAGATTTCGCGGTACGCCGATTTCAATCTTCGTTTTTTGAATTGCCGATTCCCAAAAGAGCATCCAGCTCCCCCGCTGTATCGAGCTCCCGCAACTCGTCGTATCCTCCCACGGATTGGTCATCGATGAAAATCTGCGGAACCGTTCGACGGCCCGAGCGTTGCCGCAACTCGTCCTGAAGGCGCGGATCGCGACTCACGTCGATCTCCTCAAAATCGACTTGCTTGGTGCGGAGCAGGGCTTTGGCCCAAATGCAGTACGGGCAAATCTGCGTGGTGTAAATAACCACCTTCGGCATAATCGATGATTTCCCGGTCATGGGTCGCCGGGCCCGCGGCGGAGACTGCGGCCGATTTGGCGGGTCGCAATCCTATTCCTTCAAAAGTTTTTTCAGAGCGGCGCCCAGCTCGCGATGGGTGAAAGGTTTGGCGATGTAGTCGTTGCAGCCGACTTGAATGCATTTTTCCCGGTCGCCGGGCAATGCGCGCGCCGTGGCGGCAAGGATGGGGATCGCTTTCGTCTTGGGATTTTTGCGGATCATAGCAGCCGCCTCGAAGCCGTCCAGCTTGGGCAGCGAGATATCCATGATGATCAGGTCGGGCATCTGGGAGGCCGCCATCTCGACGGCCTTCTTCCCATCGTCGGCGGTGATGGCCTCGTAACCCAGGAACTCAAGCTCCTTCTGAACCACGTCGATCGTTGCCGGGTTGTCTTCCACCAGGAGGATTTTCTTTTTCATCCGCGGTTCCTTGTAGCGTAATATACCATCAATCGCGCCTGCCTGCCATCTCAACCCTTTCCTTCGGTCATCTCGATATTGACGCTGCCGACGAATACTTGCGCGGACATCTTGACGGGGAGTCGTTTTTCGTCCGCCGTGATCCACATGATCCCCTCGCGGAACCGCTTCGCATATCCGGACTTGCTCAGGTCGGCCACCCTCGGAATAATCTTGTAGGCGTCGAATTCACCCTGGCTCGTCCTTACCCGTTCTCTACCCGCCACATCCAACGTGACGAGGTAGCGGCTCTTGCCGCCGAAGACTTCGAGGCGAAAGTGATCCCCGACTTTGAAATCGAGACTGCGGGCCAGGTAAACGGCCGAGATCGTATCCAGCGTGTACGGCGATACGAATTCGAAATCCTTGCGCCGCTTGTTCTCCTTGCGCCGGACCACCCATTTGTGCGTGGCGGGATCTATCTCGGCGATCGTATCGATGACTTTCTTGTTTTCCCGCTGGATGAAAACAAACCGGCGCGGATGAAGAGTCTCGGCGTCGAACGTGGACTCGATCCTGTCTCGCATCTTAAAGATGAAATCCAGGTAGCGCCACGATTCCGCCTTGACCGTGACATGATAGTATTTCTTGCCGTCCAACGTGACCGGCCGGCTCTCAATCTCCGTCTCGGCTACCGGCACGCCCATCCAGGTAGCGCGGTAGGTGGCCTTCTCTCCGCGGTCAAAGGGACGAAAACGGGGAGCATAGTTCTCAAACGGCGACTGCGTGTCGGCGGCAGAGCCGAGCACGTAGCCGAGACCTATCGAGATGACGAGAAGAAATCGGAGAAGAAAAAAGTCGGTCTTCACTCAACTCCCAAAGCCGGTCATATAGGGCAGCTTCGCCGCGACCGCTTTTACTTTACTCAAGTTGAAGCGCAGCATCGCGGTGGAGTCCCACGATCCTTCGAGCAGCGCTTGGCGGGAGGTTTCCGGAATGGCGACGGGCAGGGATTTTCCGCCGGCATAAGAGAGGGTCTTCTTTTCAATATCGAGGGTAAATCGCGCTTGCGGATCGGACTCCGTCAACCCCATCAGCTCTTCTATCTCCCGTTCGCCGACGGTGACGGCGGGAATTCCCAGCATCACGCAATTGCCCGCGAAAATCGCGGCGAAGGATTCGCCCACGATCGCGTGAATGCCGAATCGATGAAGCGCCTGGGGCGCGTGCTCCCGCGAGGAGCCGCAGCCGAAATTTTTATTGACCAGCAAGATCGACGCTCCCTTGAACCTGTCGTCGTTGAATGGATGCGGCTTCGGCTTGCCCGCGGCGTCGAACCTCTCGTCAAAAAAGGGATACTCCCCCATGCGCGCGAAGGTCGCCTCTTTCAAGTAGCGCGCCGGGACGATGCGGTCGGTGTCGATATCGTTGCCCCTAACCGGAACCGCGCGGCTGGCGACGCGGATTATTTTCGATTCGTTGCTCATACTCGATATTGTCTTTCGATCCTCTCCTTTATCCTCTCCCTTCCAGGGAGGGAAAAGGGCGAGGGTTATTGGAGATATTCGCGGACGTCCACGACTTTTCCGCTGAGCGCCGCCGCGGCGACCATCGCGGGACTCATCAACAGAGTCCGCCCGCCGGGGCTTCCCTGCCGACCGATGAAATTGCGGTTCGACGAGGAAGCGCAGATCTCTCTTCCCTGCAATTTATCGGGGTTCATCGCGAGACACATCGAACAGCCGGCGGCGCGCCACTCGAATCCCGCCTGGGTGAAAATTTGATGCAGCCCTTCTTTTTCCGCCAGCGCCTTTACCTCGGCCGATCCCGGCACGACGAGCGCGCGAATACCGGCGTGGACTTTTCTTCCCTTGGCGATCGCGGCCGCGGCGCGGAGGTCGCTCAACCGCGAATTCGTGCACGAGCCGACGAACGCCACGTCGATCGGCGTTCCCAGAATCGGACTCCCCGGCTTCCAGCCCATGTGCTCATAGGCTTTCCTCGCCCCTTCGGGATCGGGAAAACCTTCGGGACGCGGCAGTTTCTCCGAGATGCCGACCGACTGACCCGGATTGATTCCCCAGGTGACGGTCGGCTCGATATCCGACCCGTTCATGCTGACCACATCGTCGTAGCTCACGTCGGCATCCGAGGCGACCGATTTCCAATAAGCCACGGCGCGCTCGAAATCCGCGCCCTTCGGGACGTACGGTCTTCCTTTCAAAAACTCGAAGGTGGTTCTGTCCGGGTTGACGTAGCCGACCAGAGCGCCGCCCTCGATGCTCATGTTGCAGACGGTCATGCGCTCTTCCATGCTCATCCTGTCGATCACCGCGTCCCCGTACTCGTACGCGAATCCCTTGCCGCCGGCGACGCCGAGCTTGCGGATGATGTTGAGAATCACGTCCTTGGCGTAAACGCCTTGAGCCAACGAACCGTCAACGTTGATTCTCCGCACCTTGAGCCGGTCCATCGCCAGCGTCTGCGTGGCGAGAACGTCGCGCACCTGACTCGTGCCGATGCCGAAGGCCAACGTGCCGAACGCGCCGTGCGTGCTGGTATGGCTGTCGCCGCACGCCAGCGTCATGCCGGGTTGCGTGAGACCGAGCTGAGGACCGATGACGTGAACGATACCCTGCTTGTCGCTGTCCAGGCCGAAAAAATCGATGCCGAACTCGCCGACGTTTTTTTCCAGCACCCGGGTCAACTCCTCGGCCTGGGAATCCAGAAACGGGCGCGTGCGCACGTCGGTGGGAACGATGTGATCGACGGTGGCAAAAGTGCGCTCGGGAAAAGCTACGTCCATGCCTTTTTCCCGCAGCATATCGAACGCCGGGGCGGTGGTGATCTCGTGGATCAGATGAAGCCCGACGAAGAGCTGTGTCTGCCCCGTTGGCAGGATGTCGACGGCGTGCGAATCCCAAACCTTGTCGTAGAGCGTGCGCCCTTTTGCCATGCAAGTTTCTCCTCCGGAAAAATCATAATATCCAGCCGGGCGAGGCAGCGCAAGGCTCGGTTGCGGCGGGTTTCCGGGCGCGGGCTAAAGCCCCAATTCTTTTTGCGCCTGTTTGAGGTAGCTCAGGTCGGCGAATTTCTCGGGCGGGGGCGCGGGGTCCTTGATGAGACCGTCCTGCATCTGGACCTCGACGTTGATCTTCAATCCTTCGAGCGTGACTGCGCCGTCGGCGGGATAGACGCGGTTCTTGATGTAATAGTCGATTCCCTTCTCAGCGTACGGCGGCTTGAGGCCTAATTCTTTCGTGAGAAAATCCGCCGCCTGGGCCGGCTGTTCGTAGATCCAACGCAGGCTCCGGATGTGCGCTTTGACGAATTTGACGACGCTGACGCGGTTCTTCTCGGCCCAGGCGGGATTCACGTTGATGGAATTGAACTGATAGGTGGAAATGACCTCCGTCGTGTCGCCCAGTTTATTGAAACCCCGATCGATCGCGATATCGGCGAACGGGACGCCGAGAACCGCTCCCGCCACCGCGCCGCTTTCGAGCGCGCTTAATCGCGCCGGCGTGCCGCCAGCGATCACGGCGAGGCTGAAGTCGCGCGGATACTGAAGCCCTTTGCTTTTCAGGTAACTCAGCAAAATGGATGTCGCGCCCCCTTTGAGACTCGCGACGCCGAGCCGCGCGCCTCTCAGATCCTCGATCCTCTTGGCGTTCTTCCCGCCGATGAGAAGATAAGGCGCCGCGTTGCTCGAGCCCGCTACCACCTTCAGGTTCGCGCCTTTTTCGTTCAAGACGATGATGCCGTCGGGATTGATGAGAGCGAAATGAAGATCTCCGGTCACCAGGGCTTGGAGCTGGAGATCGGCGCGCCCGATGCTGACGAGATCGACCGCGATTCCCTCCTGGCCATAGAAGCCTTTCTTCTGAGCGATGAAAAACGGGAGATAGTTCAGGTCGCGGGATACGTAGCCCGCCTTGATGGTTTCCGCGGCGGCGGGAAAACTCAGCCACCAGAGAACGAGTGGAATAAGGAAAATGAACGACGGCCTTCTCATGGCGGGTCACCTCCCTAGCTTAGCGATGATCCAAAATCCACCTCACAACGTCGATCCGGCGCGCGAACCAGACCTCGGGGAAAGACTTGGCGTACTGAACCGACTCATCGTACACCTTGCCCGTAGCGGGAAAAGCCATCTGGCAGTGCATCGCCATCGTGAGCATCTTGGGTTCCTCCGCGGACTCTTGGTAGAGCATGTCGAATTCGTCCTTGAAGGCGCCGAATAAATCGCGCGCCGTGATGCCGCGGCGGTACATGCCGGTGTCGTTGAGACCGCTGATGGCGTTGCGGTAAGGAACTTCGACAATCGTCTTCCCTTTCACGTCGATCAAATACGGCGCATCGTCGTTGACCGCATCGCCGTGCCAGAGAAACCCCTCCTCGGCGAGCAATTCCAAAGTGTGTTCCGTGTGGCGCATCCCGGAAGACAGAGAGCCGTAAGGCCGCGCGCCGACGAGATCCTGAAAAATCTTGACGCACGTCCTGATCTCTTCGCGCTCCTGCTCCCGGGTGAGATGGATCGACTGAACGTCTTCGGCGTAATTGTGGCCGACGATCTCATGTCCTTGCGCATGAATTTCCTTCACCGCCTCAGGATACTTGATCGCCGCCAGGCCGTTGATATTGAACGAAGCCCTGAGCCCGTGCTTCTTGAGAATCCTGAGTATGCGCCAGATTCCGGTTCTCCCGCCGTAATCATTCTCGCTCGCCGTCCTGAAGTCGTACTTGCAACGGACGTCTTCGGCGGTGATCGGATTGGAGCCGCCGACGTGATGAGTTCTCCTGTGCTTCGGGTCGGGCGTTTCCGTCCAGGCCTCCAAATTACCCGCGAGCGTCACGGCCAGACGGGCGCCGTTCGGCCATTGGATCTTGATCTTTTTCCCCTTGGAGAAAACATCGTAGAAAGCATCGTGCGACGGCATCATGGGTAATTCCTCCGAACAGATTGAGTTAGGCCAAGCTATATAAGGAAGGCTCGAATCGTGTCAATCAGTTCTGCTGGCTGAGGAGATCGTACACCAGGGCGTAGAACTGAAACACCGAGGGCAGATAGACGGCGAAAAATTCTTTGGCGGAAAAGCTCCTTTGCGTTGGGTCGACGTGGGTGAAGAGCCTCAGCACCGCCACGTGGACTTTGCTCTTGTCTTTGACCGCGTCCGCCAGCCGCAGGCTTTCAGTGTATGGGATCAACGGGTCGGTGCTGCCGTGGCCGATGATGAAGCGGGCGCGGATCGATGGAACCAACGGCGCCATGGAAAGCTTGCGGAGAAAATCCTGCACTCGCGGATCGATCTTCTTGACGAGATCTTCCACCCGCGCCGGATCTTTGTTGATCAAAAGCTCGTAGAGATATTTTCCTTGCGGGCTCAGTTGCGCCAGCAGAGAAGCAACATTCGCGGCGGCGTTCATCTGCTCGTTTTTGAATATCTCTCTGAGAACCTTCCGGTCTTTGTCGTTGTCGACGTAATCGACGTTGTTCATGAAAAAGACCCATTTGCCGTAAGGCTCGGGCTGGAGGAAGCCTTTTTCGTCGCCGTACTCGTAAGCGCCGGTCGTGATGAAGCGAATGACGTTCACCGGATCGTAGTAGCCGCCGAAGGAGACGAGGAATTTAACCCGGCCTCGGAGACCGGCGTCAGCCGCCGCCATGATCGTCGGACCGGCGGCGTAGCTGAAGCCCATGAGCCCCATCTTGGTCTCATCCACGATTTCGTTCAGCGCAGCGAGATGACGGAAGGAAGCGACGATGTCGTCCACGTCGCTGAACAGAACGCGAAACGACCTCATTCCTTTGAGGTCCGGCACGAGGACGATGAAACCTACGCGCGCCAGAGAAAGGGCGAAGCGGATCAATCGCGGGTCGTCTTTGCCGTCCTCGATGATGCCATGGGTCAAGAGGATCGCCGCGCGCTTCTCTTTTCCCGGATGATAGTAAAGATCCGCCGGGATTTTTTGCTTGCCCTTGGGAATTTCAAGGCGCTTTTTCTCCGGAGCCGCCGTCACCCATGCAAGCTTGCCGCGCTCGGGAGAGTGGACCGTGCTTCCGTCGAGCATGTCCCAGAGAAACAGCGCGGTGAGAAACCCAAGGCGTATCTGCGAGAAAAAAACCACGATGATAAGCAGCAAGACCGCCGCCGCAACCTTGAGCTTTTTCATCCTTCATCCCTCATCCTTCATCCCTTCTTCATACCGCACTTCCATCAGAAACAAACCCTGCGGCGGCGCGGTTGGACCCGCCTGAGTCCGGTCCTTGGCTCTCAACAGCTCGGCGAACGAAGCGGGCGCGCGCTCGCGCCGGCCCACTTCAACGAGCGTGCCGACGATGTTGCGCACCATGTGGCGGAGAAACGCGTTCGCCTCGACGTCGTAGAGCAGCAACTCCCCCTCGCGCGCGAGCGCGTTCCGATCGATGCGCCGGACCGAATGCGCCGCATCGCAGCCGGCGGCCTGGAACGAGGCGAAATCGTGCTCGCCTTCGAGATCGCGGATCGCCTGTTGCATCGCGGCGAGGTCCAGCGGGTCGTGGACGTGCCAGGAGAAGCGGCGCAGGATCGCCGGCGGCCAACGGTCGTTCCAGATGCGGTATTGATACCGGCGTGCGCGTGCGTCTCTCCGCGCGTCGAAAGAGTCCGGGGCAACCTCAACTTTCCTGATTACGATGTCTTCCGGCGTGACCGCGTTCAGCCCTCGCTGCAGACGCCATAAATCAACCTCGGCGTCATGAATGAAATTCGCCACCTGCCCCAACGCGTGCACCCCGGCGTCGGTCCGGCCGGAAGCGTTGAGGCGAACGGCGGCGCCGAGGATTTTTTCCAGTCCCTGCTCGACGACCTCTTGAATCGCCCTGCCGTTCGGCTGCGCCTGCCAGCCGCAGTAAGCGGTGCCGTCGTATTCGACGGTGAGCTTGATGTTCATGTCTTCGCTTCGCTCAGAATCTCATATCTCAGATTTCAAATGGCAAAATTTTCGCTCCAGAAGGGAAGCGACCGTGGTCGAAACGATCATGTCCGTGGAAAGATTCAGTAGGACTTCGGCATTCCCAGAACGTGCTGCGCCAGGTAGGCGAGCACGAGATTGTTGCTGACCGGGGCGATGGTGAGAAGGCGCGTCTCGCGGAACTTTCGTTCGACGTCGTACTCCGACGCGAACCCGTAACCGCCGTAGGTCGTGAGACAGGCGTTGGCCGCTTCCCACGCGGCTTCCGAAGCCAAAAACTTCGCCATGTTCGCCTCCGCGCCGCAGCGCTCTTTGCGGTCGAACTTGGTCGCCGCCTGAAAGCGAACGAGGTCCGCCGCTTCGATGCGGGCATAGGCCTGGGCGATGGGAAATTGAATCCCCTGGTTCGCGCCGATCGGGCGGCCGAAGACGACGCGCTCCTTGGCATAGCTCGAGGCCCGCTCGATGAACCAGCGGCCGTCGCCGATCGCCTGGGCGGCGACGAGAATCCGCTCGGCGTTCCAGCCGTCGATGATGTAGCGGAAGCCCTTGCCTTCCTCGCCGATGAGATTCTCCGCCGGGACTTCCAGGCCGTCGAAGAAAAGCGCGTTGGTGTGGTGGTTGATCATGAGATCGAGCGGCTTCACTTCGATCTTGCCCTTTGCCGCTCTCAGATCGACGATGAAGACCGAGAGGCCCCGTGTCTTGTCAGTCAACTGGTCGTAAGGA
>DASXUF010000060.1 GCA_036504975.1 Candidatus Binatia bacterium
TGCATTTTATCCGCTCCGATACGCCCTACCGCACGATCGAAGATCTGCGCAACGCCAAGGAGCCGCCGCGCTGCGGCAGCTCGGGCACGGGAACGACCGGGCACTATTTCCCGCGGATGTTGGAAGAGGTCTTCGGCGTCAAGACAAAAATCGTCGACGGCTATCAGGGCGGCTCGGAGATCGATCTGGCGGTCGAGCGCGGCGAAGTCCATTGCTGGTCCCCGGTCGTCGCGACTTTCTTCGGCCGCGAGCCTTACCTCGGCTGGCACAAGCGGGGATTTGTCCGCGTGATCCTTCAAACCGGAAAAAAACGCGATCCGCGGCTCGCCGACGTCCCGACGGTCTGGGAGTTGATGGACCGGTACAAGACTCCGGAAACAGCGCGCCGGCTGGTTCCAGTCGTCATCGGGGGCGTAGGGCTGGGCCGTCCCATCCTGACCGCTCCGGGAGTGCCGGCGGAGCGCGTGAAGATTCTGCGCCAAGCCTACGCTCGCACTCTCGCCGATCCCGCCCTCTTGGCCGAAGCCAAGAAGAGAAATTGGGAAGTCAATCCGCTGACCGGCGAAGAGCTCGAGTCTCTCGTCAAAGAAGTCATCGCGCAGCCGCCGCAGGTTGTCGAACGGCTCAAATGGGTACTAGGCCGCGATTGAAGCCGCTGAAAAAGGCCCATCTACGTCGTTGCGCTCGGTTCGCTTCGCGTCAACGTACTAGAAGGGTGCTGAAAAACTCTCCGTTCACCCTTCGACACGCTCAGGGCGAACGGAGGAGGGCTGATATCATTGAAGATTTTCCGTTCGTGCTGAGCTTGTCGAAGCACGAGTGGGTTTTTTCAGCAACCTGCTAGAAGAGTACGCCTCCGCTCGCGGACCTTCGCGCGCCTTGTAGCTGGACCTTTTTGACCGGCTTCGGGGAAAAAGTTTTCAGCTTCTCTGAGCCGAGTGTCAAAATGTTGACGGCGCGGTTTCGTCCGCCACTTACATCGGTACAGGCCGAAAATTCTTGTCGGCTAGTTAGAACGCGATTTACGACAACGAGGTAGATCAGGACGCGAGCGCGAGCGAGCGTGTTAGTAGAAGGACGCAGATCAGCGCGAGCTTGTTTTAGGTAACGAAACTTTGCTGGCCGTCGAGGAGGCGGATGCCAGGCGCCGCGAGGGGATCGGACCGGAGCGTACTTCCCTCACCCTTCCCTCTCCCACTGGGAGAGGGTTAAGGCGAGGGGGGAGATAAAAAAGGATGCGAACCCGACGCGGCAACGCCGCCGGCGCCCCTTATCGACAGATCAGACTAGACTTTCACTTTTGTGAAGACCTTCAGCGCGTTCTTGTTGAAGATTTTCACCTTGTCCTCGCTGCTCAGGAACGGGAGGCTGTCGATGACCGGCAGGACGTCGTCGGAAGGCCTGCCGGTGTCGGGGCGGGCGGCGCCGCCGGAGCCGGGGAACTCGGTGCCGAACATCATCTGGTCCACGCCTTTTTGCTTGATCGCCGCGGTCAGGAAGTTATCGTCGTAGGCGCAGCAATCGTAGAAGAGGTTATTGCGCAAATCTTTCTGCGCGATGTGGTGGTCGGTGGGGATGAAGCGGTTGAGCGCGCCGCCGCAGTGGCAGATCACGATTCTTAAGCGGGGGAAAAGCTCGAAGACGTTGCTGTGCGAGAGCACGTGCATGGCGATGAACTCTTCGGTGTAGTTGTTCATCTGGTAGTTGTGCGGGACGACCTCGATGCGCGGGTCGAAGCTCGTCGACGGATGCACCATCAACGGGACATCAAGCTCCTGCGCTTTCTTGTAGAGCGGGTGCCAGTAGGGCTCGTTCATGCCGGGCGCGTCTTTCCGGCCGCTCGGATCGGGATTCACGTAAGCGCCGACGAACCCCAGCTCTTTCACGGCGCGTTCCAGCTCGGCGACGCAATTGCTCGTGTCGAGCTGGGAATTCTGCGGCAGTTGCGCCATGCCGAGAAAGCGATCCGGATGGAGCTTCACGATTCGCGCGATCACGTCGTTGGTGATGCGGGCAATATCCTGCTGAAGAAACGGTCGGGTCCACTGCCACATAGCCACAGGCCGCGGGCCGATGAGCTGGACGTCGATCTTTCTTTCGTCCATGCCTTTCAAGTGGCTCTTCTGCGAATTGGCGAGCGCCTCGTCGGGCATCTCCAGCTTTCTTCCCGGCGTGTTGAGCGAGATCGTCGCGCCGAGATGCCCTCTGAAATGGGGCGGTGTGGTCATGTGGCCGTGAACGTCGATGACTTTAGTATTCTGGTACATTTGTGCCTCTCCTTTTTTAGTCGTCTTCCGGCGCCGGGACCTGGTGCGATAAAATAATTTCCCGCCGCTCCCGCGCCGATTGCATGACGGCCAAACAAACTTCGAGCGTCGCCATGCCCCACGGGCCCGTGTGGCGGATCGGCTTGTCGAGCACGACGGCGTTGTAAAGCTCTTCCAATTCTCCGCGCCGCGACGTGCTCCCCTCGAGCAGCGGGACGTCCTTCACGCCGTCGTCGCCGTGGACGTAGAGCCCGAACTGCGATTGGCGGATATCGCCGCGCTCGCACGAGACGATCAAAATGCCGAGGTCGTTCGGCGTCCACGGCCGGCGCTCGCCGCGGTTGCGGAAGAGCTGGTTTTCCTGCGTGCCGCCGATCCGCATCGCGTCCTTGTCCTCGTTCTCTTTCCGCGTGCCGTCGAGCAACTGCTTTCGGATCGCCGATCTCTCCTCGTAGGTGTAGCGGCTGCGGTTGCTGCCCCACGGCACCATCTCCGCGGCCAGGAAATAACCGTAGCCGTTGTGGACGAAGGTCGCGGGTACGCCGTCTTCGAACTCCATGAACGCCGCGTAGTAGCCGGGAATCGGGCGGCCGCGGAACCACTGGCCGGTCGTGCCGCGGACGCTCCGCACCATGCCGCCGCCGAGCAGGCGCAAGGTGTCGATCTGGTGCGGCCCCTGGCGGTAGGGAACGCCGCCGCCTTGATCGATGTCCAATTCCTCCGCCGTCCGCGGCCGCAACATCCAATCGGTGTAAGCGAAGACGTTCATAGCGCAGAGCCTGCCCAATTCTCCCGAGCGGATGATCTTCCTCATCGTCCGGATGTGCGGGCCGAAGCTCTGCGTGTGGCCGCAGATGAGCTTGATCTTGTTCTTCTCCGCGGCCGCGATCATCCCCTTGGCTTCTTCGAGGGAGATCGCCATCGGTTTTTCCACCACGACGTGCTTGCCGCGATCGGCGGCGATGATCGTGTGCGGCGCGTGGAATTTATTCGGCGTCGAGATCCAGACGGCTTCGACATTAGGATCGTCGCAGAGTTTCTCGATGCTGTCGTACGTGCGGGCGTTGTAGCGCTTCTCGAAGGTCTGGCGCACGCGCGGGTTCACGTCCGCGCCCGCGACCAGCTCGATGTTGGGCGTCGCCTCCATCGCCGGCAGAATCTCCGACGCGCCGACGCCGATGCCGACGACGCCGAGCTTCAGTTTTCTTCCCGTATCCGCCATTCCGTTACCTCTTATCAGACGGAGGCCGGCCCTTGTCAAGCAGCCCGGATCGAAAAGATAGACATTATTTCGATCTTGGGTTACGTTTTACAGGGCCAATGACCAAGGGGAAAACAATCGGCATTGCGGCATCCATCGTTATGACGATGGCCGCTCTATCCTGGGGCGGCGAGGCCGAGAACGCCTATGACGAGGCGCTGAAGCTGCACCGGGCCGGGAAGATGGGAGAGGCGATCGCCGCGTACGACAAAGTCATCAAGGCCGATCCCGGCCTCGCTAGAGCCTACATCGGCAGGGGCGAGGCTTACGCCAGACTGGGGCAGCATGACCGGGCCATCAAAGATCACGACCAGGCCATCAAGCTGGATCCGAAGCTCGCGGAAGCTTTTTACTACCGTGGCAATGCCTACGAAGAGCTCAAGCAGCACGAGCGTGCCATCAAAGACTACGACGAGGCCATTCGGCTCGACGGCAAAAACTCCAATGCCTACCGGCAGCGCGGCGGCGCGCACCACGCTCTCGGCCGGTTCGACAAGGCGGTTCAGGATTTCACCGAGGCGATCCGCCTCGATCCCAAGGACGCGGCGGCGTATTACGAGCGCGGCCTGGCTCAGCGCCGTCTCGGCAAGCATGAGGCGGCCGTTCAAGACTATACGAAAGCGCTCGGCCTCGATCTCAAAAATGCCGCCGTTTACAGCAACCGCGCCAACGCCTACCTGCTGCTCGGGCAACACGACAAGGCGGTTCAGGACTACGACGCGGCGCTCAAGCTCGAGCCCAAGAACGCGATGATTTACGCCAACCGCGGCGTCGTCAAGCTGGAGCAGGGAAAGAAGGCGGAGGCGGAAAAAGATTTCGCCCGGGCGTTCGAGCTCGATCCCGGCATCAAGAAAAAATTGGAGCCCGTCATCGGCGCCAAGAGCGCGCCCGCCAAGTGAACATGACCATCCGCGTCGCGATACTGACGGCGATCCTTTACTTTCTCGGCGCGGCGCCCGCGTGGCCGGCGTCGGCTGACGACGTTCTCAAGCAAGCGCGCGCGCTGCACGAAGCCGGCAAGCTCAAGGAAGCGATCGAGCGGTACGACCGGGCGATCCAAATCGACCCGCGCTCGGCCAAGGCCTATTTCAACCGGGGCAAGGCTTACGCCGAGCTGGACGACGACGAGCGCGCGCTCAAGGATTTCAGCGAGGCGATTCGCCGCGACCCGAAGGACGCCGAACTCTATTACCAACGGGCCAACGCTTATCGCCGCCTCGGCCAGCGCGAGCACGCCCTGCAGGATTATTCCGTGGCGATCGACCTCACTCCTGGAAACGGCGACATCCACCTCGACCGCGGCACGACCCATTATGAGCTTGGCCAATACGAAGCCGCCTTGCGGGACTACAACGAGGCGATCCGCTTGAATCCCAAAGACGCGGATGCTTACTACAACCGGGCCAACACCTATGCACAGCTGGGAAGAAAAGAGCGCGCCGTCATCGACTACGACCAGGCGCTCGGTCTCAACGAGGGATTTATCGAGGCGTATTACAACCGCGGCATCGCCTACGCCGACCTGGGCCAATACGAAAAAGCGATCGAGGACTACACCGCCGTCGTGAAGGAGGTGCCGAAAGCTCCCGAGCCCTATTATAACCGCGGCCTTGCCTACTATCGGTCCGGGCGGCCGGAGCAGGCGATCGCAGACTACAACGAAGCGCTGCGCCTGAATCCGCAGGACCCGGAGGCGATCTACAACCGCGGCGTGGCGCATGCCCGGCTGAAGGAGTACGACCAGGCCGCGCGCGATTTCACCGAGGTGATCGTCCTGATGCCGAAAAGCGGCGAAGCCTACGGCCAGCGCGGCCTCGTCCGCCTGCGCCAGGGGCGTAACAAAGAGAGCGAAGCCGATTTGCAGAAGGCCTATCAGCTCGATCCAAAGCTCAAGCCGCTGATCGAGGAGGCGATCAAAAGGGGCCAAAGGCAAGAGGCGGAAGGCGCAGAGAAAGAAAAACAGTGAATCATCGAGCGGGGGAGAAAGCCATGTCGAGGGTCATGCGAACGGGGAAAATTTTAGCGCTTTGCGCCGCGCTGGCCTTGCCGGGCTTCAGCCACGCGGGCCAGGCCAAGAGCGCCGAGGATGTCTGGAAGGCTCTGGAAAAGCTTCCCGCCGCCGAGCGCGAGAAGAAGCTCGTCGAAGGCGCGAAGATCGAAGGCGGCGAGATGGTCTGGTACACCAACACCGGCGTCGATAACGCCAACCGCTACGTTCAAGCCTTCAAAAAAGCCTATCCGTTTATCGACGCGAAGGTCTGGCGGGCGAAGAGCCGCGACGTGGCGCAGAAGTTCCTGACCGAGTCGCGCGCCGGGATTTTCGTCGCCGACGTCGTCAAAACCACGACCGACCTGCTGCCGCCGCTCTTCGAGAGAAATTTGATCGGCCGCTACGAATCGCCGATCCGGGCGGTCTACCCGGCGCAGGCGAAAGGCGCCCTCTGGACCAGCACCAACTTTGAGTTCCGCGTTTTCGGCTACAATCCCAAAATGGTCGCGCGCCAGGACGTCCCCAAGACCTGGGACGAGCTTTTGCATCAACGCTGGGGCGGGCAGATTCTCTTCGACGAATCTTCGCTCGAAGAAGTGCTGGCGCTGAGAGGCACGTGGGGAAGAGACAAGACCGTCGAGTATTTAAGAAAACTCAGGCCCCAGCTCCTCATCCGGCGCGGGCGCGATCACATCGCCAATCTGATGATGGCCGGCGAAGCGCCGCTCGCGGTGACGATTTATCCCTACAACGCCGAGACGCTGCGCGCGCAGGGCGCGCCGATCGATTGGGTCGCGCCGGACGTGGTCACGACGCTGGTCTATCCTCTGACGATGTCCCGCTCTTCTCCGCACCCGCATGCCGCCGCGCTGTTTTATGATTTTTTGCTTTCCGACGCCGGGCAGCAGATGCTCGCCAAGGAGGGAAGGTTCGTCAGCAATCCGAAGTTCGAGCCGATCTACCCGAAGATCAAAGAGCTGCGCGCCATGATGGGCACGCCGCGTCTCCACCTCAACACCGTCGAAGACGCGGCCAAGCACCACGCCGACTCGCTCAAGATCCTCGACGAAATCGTGCTGCAGAGAAAATAAATAAGGCGTGAGGCGAGAGGCAACAGGCGAGAGGCAAAGAAAAACAAGGCAAAAGTAAGGCAAAAAAACTACTTCAGCCCCAATTCTCTTTGGGCTTTTTCTAAGAAGGTAGAATTGACGACTTCAGTCACTGGAACCGGGCGCGCCACCTTGCTGTTCTCCCGCACCAGATCGATCAGTACCTGAATCGATTCCGGTTTTACCGAACCGTCCTTCGTGATGACGCGCATCACGTGGCCGAACGTCTCGCTCGCCATCTGCCGGCCGGGCGGCTTCAACTCCTTCATGATGATGTCCAGCACGGCTTCGTGGTTCTTTTTGTCCCAGATGAACTGGAGGCCGCGCAATGTGGCGCGGACCATCTTCAGGACCTCGTCCGGATTTTCCCGGAGTTTTTTCTCGGCGGCGCCGAAGCCGTTCTGGGGAAACTCGATGAAGTCGCCGAAGAAGATGAGCTCGTGAAAGCCTTTCTGCTGCGCCAGGATATTGTCCGGGCTTTCCAGAATGACCGCGTCCACGACGCCGGACTCCAACGCCGCCAAGCGGCCGGCGCCGGTGCCGCCCATCGGATTGAGCGACACGTCCCGTTCCGGGTCGAGGCCGAGACGCTTTAAAATCAGGACCGTGAGGAAAGTCACGGTTCCGCCCGGAGAGCTGCCGGCGATTTTTTTGCCCTTGAGCTGGCGCGGCTCTTTGATTTCTTTTTTGCTCATCAGATATTGCAGCGGGCGGGCGACGGTAAAAAGCACGACCTTGACCGGCCGGTCCCTTACGGCTGCGCCGACCACGCCGGTGACCGCGCCGTTGTAGTCGATGTCGCCGGTGAGCATCGCCGTGCTCGCCAGCGCCGGCTGCATGATAATCTGCTCCAGCTCGATGCCCTCGTCTTTGTAGAAGCCCTTGTGATACGCCGCATAAAAAGCCAGAAACGAGACGCTCTTGGTCGGAAAAGCCATCCGCACTTTTTTGAGGCCGGTCTGCGCGAAGGCGGATGGGGGAAAGCAGAGAGGCGCGAGGAGCAGAGCGGACGCGACCGCAACGCGGCAGCCGAGATGCCGGATAGTACCGCTCATGCTATTCTTGCTCCCACTCCAAATCTGGTGAAACCTGCCTGAAGTTCGTGTACCGCCACAGTCGCGTTTCCCAACATCTGAGCCTTCTGTCGCATCTGCTCCAGCAAGCTATCGCTCGGCTTGCCATAAATGTCCATCGTTGACAGCCTGAGGAGTTCCCTAAACTTCGGGAACGCCGGCCCCGCCGTCTTCATGTGGTACTCCATCGATGCAGAGTCGGCGTGAACCTGAACCACGGTCATCCGGGTGCCGTCCTCGCTGAAGTAGATGTTGTACGCGATTGTCCGAGGCTCGTTCGCCTCGACGAACCCGACCAGTTCTTTGATCGCCGTCTTGAGTTCCTCAAGCTTTCCTTCGAGGATCTTGGAACTATCCATGATTACGATGGGCTCCGGCTGATTCATCTTCTTCCTCCTTACTTGCCTCGAATAAGCTCCGAGCAGCCAGAGTAAACCCACCCCGCTCACGCGCTCCCGGGATTTCTGCTATCAGAGGGGCGAGCGTCCGTTACTACCGGTGCGCCCACATTCCACAGCGCCCAGATGATGGCTGCCGAGAGCACGAGCAACGGCAGTGCGGAGGCCCCCTCCTTGACGTAACCCATGCGCTCCAAGGTCGTCAGCCATGGCAAGCGGAATCCTTCGAGCGTGACGTGGATGAGCGACGCGAAGACGCCGGGACCTTGCTGCACGTCCCGGTACATCGCCAAGCACCATGACCAGTACGTGGCGACGATGCCAATACACGCGGCCAGTATGGGTGGCAAGCGCAGCAACACACCAGCCACCAGCAGAAAGAGAAACGGTGCTACCGGCACGATATAGCGTACCCCGGTGATGACCTGCATGCGGCCGTATTGGTTCATAGCGCAAAGAAGGAAGAGGGCCAGCGAGAAGCTGACGATGCACCATACCTCGAGGCCGCCCACGAGGCGGGTACGACCGGAGAGCCACCCCGGGGTGTAGAGGGCCAATAGCAAGAGCGGCGCGGACGTGAACAACCCGAAATGCACCCCAAACGCCGTATCCCACAGCAAGTCTAGGTGAGGCCAATCTATGCCGCGGTAGCCGTAGTGGGTATATTCTGCTAGCGGCATATAGTGCTGGGCCGGATAGAACGGATTACCAAAGCATAACCACTGGTATCCCATCAACACTGCAATTGAGAACCCCGCCCCGGCAGCAAAATGCGGCACGTCAACACGCGACCGCGCCTCTCTGGGAAGCGAGGAGCGGCGCACAAGACTATAGAGGCTGAGGACCAGCAGGACGACGAGGCCGCTGTAGTCGACGACTACCGCCCACCCGGAAATCAACCCTGCGAGCAGGTAATTGGGGCGTTGAGGGCGCGAGGGATCGTCCCATGGTCTCCACAGCAGGGCGAAGGCGAACAAGGCTAAGTGGCTGACGAGGAGATTATGATTCAGTTGGGCCGTCCGGTAAAAGATGGGTGTCGCGAACGCATAGAGCAGCGCCAGCAGCAATGCCGCCTGGACCGACGACGTCAAACTCACCAGAACACGGAACATCACCACCGCGCTGAGCGCCGAGAGCGGAGCCATGAAAAAGGCCTGCATCACCCCCGCCGCTAAACCGAATTTCACATCCAAGCCGCGCTCGTACGCCATGCGGTAAAACTCCCGGTCCTCCGGGTGGGGCGTGTTGTATTCCGGCGCCGGTCGGGGGGAGGCGGCACGGGTGCGCTGTACGCGCTCGACAATGCGGTCGATGATCGGGCGGGCCAAGGCGTAAGGAATTGCGCCAAGGATCGAGGCCCCAGGGTTATTGTTGATGAACGCCCCGTGGCCGGGGAGCGCGAAGATGTCGTCGTGCAGACCGAGGTACTCGGAGACGTCGAAGCTAAGACGATCGCCCAGGCTCAGGGCCGGGTAGATCTCCCGTTCGACGTTGGTGGCAAAGTGAAGGGCGTACACCAACCAGCACGTGACGAACAACCGTATGGCGACGCCACGCGGGGAGAAGCGCCACGGTACGAGCGCCGGACGGGCGCCGGACATCGATAGCGCTGGACCAACGCGCCGCGTCATCTGGATACCGCTATCAGCCCCGATCGACAGAAGGCTTGCCTCCCTGTAAATAGAAGACCAGGCCGAGCAGATCAACAAACGTCGTCAGCACGCGCCAACCCAGCAGCGCCTCGGCCCCGCCAGTCAGCCCGGCCAACTGAAACAGCTTGATAAAAGCCGCTTCGCCCACTCCTAACCCGCCCGGGGTCACCGGCAGGGCGTTGGCCATAAAGCCGAGCGGGATCAGAATGACCATCGGACCGCTGACCCCGGTGGGGCTGGTGGCCTGAACCAAAAGCAACATGACCCCTACCGTGATCGTCTGTACCAGCAACGAGATCCCGACCGCCGCCAGCAGGATACCCACGTTCCGGCGGTACGCGCCCACAGTTTTAAACACCCGTTCCGCGTGAGCCACCAGGCGCAACCTCGGGAAGGCGCGGGACATCGGGCGGCTATTTCTCTCCTGCCTCGCAAAACAGAACAACACACCCGCAAGCATCGCCGCTACGACAGCGGCCGCAGCCCATAGCAAGACGAGTAAAATTCCCACCGACTCCAGCAACCGCGGGAACAGTGGGGCGGCCAGCAGCGGCCAGAGCGCCAGCGCGAACGCGCCCACGGCACGGTCGAGCAGCATCACCGTGGCGATCTCGGTGAATCCGCTCCGGTTGCCCACCGTGGCATAGTAGACCCTGACGATATCACCGCCAGTGATTCCCGGCAGGCACGCGTTGAAAAAAGCCCCTATCAAGGTGAGCCGGAGCGACGAGGCGAGTGAAAGGTGCAGGCCGTGCGGCTTCAGCAGCACGCATAGGCGCCACGAGGTGAGGACCACGGTCATGACCAAAAGGGCGAGAACGGTGAGCGATAGCGGCCAGGCCTCCGCCAAACCCAACAAGGCTGACCAGTTGATCGCGCCTAAAGTGCCGAGGTAGACCAGCAGGCCGACGCCGATCGCCGTCCGCAGTGCCGCGAGCAACGTGCGCTTGGCTGGTATCATCGCCGGGCAAAAAAGAAAATGGGATCAGAGAATTTTTTCAATCGTAGTCCCAGCCGTCTTCTTAGATCGTCCCGCGCTGGATGATGTGATGAGGATAAGAGGGAATTGTAATTCGCGGCGACTGTGCCATGCGCCATTCCAGTATGAAGAATTGTTGGAAGCCTAACGCCCGTATTGCACATCGTCAAGAAGAAAGTTCTCCGATGCCAATTTTTCCGTATTCTCATTGCGCGTTCGTTCCCTGCTGGAATATTATCTGCCATTTTCCGTCGGTGCATCTCCATCTAGACTTCGGAAGCAAAAAGGAGAGGCTTGTCTGTCTTTCGTCGCCGCAATTACCTTGTCACCTTTCATCGCCGCCGCGAACGCCTCAGAAAATGTATCGACACTCCTAATGCAAGCACATGGGCGCTGAACATAAGAAAGATCTTTAGCTCGAATCGCCCCACTGAATCTTACCTACAGATGCTGTTAGGAGTTTGGTGGGGACTCCAAACTGGATGGGGCCAGGTAGAAGACCCGGCCCCAACACGGCTTCGTAACGGACAAGATCAGGACTATTTGCCTTGTAGCGCTTCGTGGACCTTGCCCACCATTTTTGCGGACGGTGTGAGGGTCTTGTCGCCTTCGTCCTTCCACTTCGAGGGGCAGGCCTCGTTGGTTTTTTTCGACAGGTAGAGGTTCGCTTTGAACTTACGCATCAGCTCGTCGATGTTTCGGCCGAGGTTGTAGAAGTTGATCTCGGCGTTCATCAGGACCCCCTGGGGGTTGATGATGAAGGTTCCTCGCAACGCAAGGCCGGTGTCCTCGTCGTACACGCCGAACATCTGTGCCGCCTTTCCGGTAGGATCGCCTGCCATCGGGTACTTGACCTTCGCAAGCTCCTTCTCATTCTCCTGCCACGCCTTGTGCACGAACTTGGTATCCGTGCTCACCGTGATGATGTCGCACCCCATCTTGACGAAACGGTCGTGCTGCTCTGCCAGAGCAGCGAATTCGGTCGCTCAGACGAAGGTGAAGTCGGCCGGATAGAAGAAGAGAATCGTCCAGCGCTTGTTGCTGATTTGATCCTGCAGGCGGAACTTGCCGAAGTCGCCTTTCGCCGGCTCGTAGGTCTCGAACTCGAAATCCGGCACCTTCGTCCCGAGTTTCAAATTCGTCGCTGTGTCTGCCATGTCGTCTCACCTCCTGTTGTGTTGGTCTCACTCACAAAAATTATTATCACTCGCCAGCCGGTCTCGCTAGCCCCAACGTCCTTGAATGCTATCTCCGCACCTGCACGATGATCTCCGTTTCCACCGGCGCGTCTTTGCTAAGCGAGGCGACGCCGACGGCGGCGCGGGCGTGCTCGCCGCGCGCGCCCCAGAGTTTCACGAGAAGGTCGGACTCGCCATTGACGACCTTTGGCATGTCGGTAAATCCGGGCGCGACGGCGACGTAGCCTAAGACTTTCACGATCCGCTTCACTCGATCGAGACTCCTCAGAGCCGCTTTCATGATCGCGAGATGATTCAGCGCGCAATCGCGCGCCATCTCGTAGGCCTGTTCGAGCGTGACTTCGCCGCCGACTTTTCCGGTGTATTTCGGCGGTTGGCCGTTCAAGCGGCCGATGTTGCCGCCGATAAACAGGAGATCGCCGACTCTGACGAAAGGGATGTAGTTCGCCGCCGGCGTCGGCGGTTGCGGCAGCTCGAACCCAAGCGCGGATAGTTTTGTCTCGATCGTTTCTTTCGCCCGCTTTTTCTTCTTCATTTATGCGCTCCTTCGATTTGCAAATTTGAGACGCAGCGGATCATATGAAAAAAGCAGGCGCGAGGCGAGAGCAAGGCGTAAATAAGAAAATTAAGGTTCTTCTGGGTTTAGTGTGAAGGAGATTCACCACGAAGGACACGAAGAGCACGAAGGAAAGAAGTTTTAACCGCAAAAGAGCACAAAGGATTTAGGTTTCAGATCTGTAAGGCAACCGTGCTGTGGTAACCCTTTACCCGTTCTAAGAAGGGCACGTGGTGAACGAAATCAAGGTGATAGTGATAAGTTATCCATACGGAAGGCGGAAGAGGCAAAATAAAAAAGATGTGGCGCGAATCCCGAGACAAAACAAGCATGAGTAAAGCTCCGGAATTTCGGACTGGACCCCCGACCCTTCGACAGGCTGCTCAGGGTCGTGGTGAGCGAAGTCGAACCACGATAAAAACATCCGGGGGTGACAACTTGGGGAAAATCATCCGAGCGCCTCTTGATGCCCCGCAGCTTGCTGCGGGGATGTTCATCCGTGCCCGCATGCTTCGACCCGTCGGCTTTGCTCAGGACAGGCGGGCGGGCTCAGCACGAACGGAAAATTGCCCCGACTTAAAAATTATCCCGTTCGCCCTGACCTCTCGACAGGCTCGGGACTAAAGGCTGTCGAGGGGGCCTGCCCTGAGGCCCCTCGAAGGGTCGAAGGGCGAGTGGGGCGGGATTGCCGGCGCACTCACGCGCAGCTCTCAGCCAAGCTCCTTGATAAAATCCGACACGCGCTCGCCGATCATGATCGCCGTGAGATTGGTGTTGGCGTGCGTGACCGTCGGCATGATCGAAGCGTCGGCGATCCAGAGATTGTCCATGCCGTGGACTTTCAGCTTCTGATCGACGACGGCCATCTTGTTCGACGCCGGCGCCATCAGGCAGGTGCCCACGCCATGATGGTAGCTGTCGTAGGTCGAGCGCGCGAATTTAGCCCAATCGTCCTTCGGACCCGGTTGCACGAGCGGCCCGTAGTATTTCTCCATCGAGTCATGCTGCGTGAGATCGAAAATGAAGCGCATCGTGTTGGTCATGGCCTCGACGTCGCGGCCGTCCTCGAGCATGCGCGACTCGATCGCCGGTAGCTCGTTCGGTTCTGTGCTCCGCAGCGTAAGCTTGCCGCGCGTGGTCTGTTCCAGCAGATGGGCGGAGACGGGCATCATTCGTTTAATACCTTTCACTTCGGTCGGTGGCCGCATCACGATGTGAAAGTTCGCGCAGGACCGCGACGGATCGCTCTTGGTGATCAGACGAAAGCGCGGTACCACCCAATCTTCACTGAAGTGCGTCGGCCCCTCGAACGTCATGTAGACCACCGGGTGGTCTTGATAGTTCTCGCCCACGCCTTCGAGCGCATGCACTGTCTTGATGCCGAGCCGCGCCAGCTCTTTGGCCGGGCCGACACCGGAGAGCATGAGAACCTGCGGCGTGTGGTAAACGCCGGCGGCGAGCACGATCTTGTCGGCGGCGACGCGCCGAACCTGTCGTTCCTTTTCGTATACGACTTCAGTCACTCTGCGCCCGTCGATTTTCAACCATCGCACCGGCGCTTCGGCGACGATCGTCAGATTTTTCCGGCCGCGGGCGAGATTCAGATACGCAACGGTGGTCGATTGCCGCTTGCCGTTTTTAATATTATAGGGCGATGCACAGACGCCCAACGGCTCGGCAACGTTGAGATCGGGGCAGGAGGAGAGTCCCATGCCGAGCGCGCGATCGATGAAAGCGCGCACCGGCGCCGATGCCGGCATGTCCAACATGAAGGGCCGCTTCACGTACAGCGGGCCGTCGTTGCCGTGGATCGGGCTATCGGGAAAATCCTGGTCCGATTCGATGCGCTTCATTACCGGCAGGCATTTTTCATACGACCAGTCGGGGTTCCCGTGCGCGACCCAGTTGTCGAGATCGTGCTTCATGGGCCGCAACACGGACATGACGTTGACCGACGAGCCGCCGCCCATGATCCGTCCCGAGAGCGCGTAATACGTGCTGCCGTCGATCTTTCGCTGCGAGGGATACATCATTACGAACGGCGATTCGAGCAGTAGGCGCGTTTGTTGCGATGCTTCTGCCACGATGTCCGGGATCGGCTGCGGGTCGGGCCCGGTTTCCAGCAGCAGCACGTTGCGCTTCGGATCCTCCGATAAGCGGGCGGCGGCGGTGCATCCCGCCGAGCCTCCGCCGATAATGATAACATCGTAAAAATCAGCCATGCGGTAGCTCCGCAATCTCCACTCGCGCTTTTAGTCTTCGGGCAAATTCCTCCAGCGCCAACACCGACGTGGCACGCAGGACCATATCGCCGAGGATACCGAGTCGACCTTTGATCTCTATGTCGGCGCGATAACTCAGTTCCGTGCGCTTTTCAAGCGGCTCGGCAAGCTTCAGGTTCAATCTCGCGGTGACGCGGCTGTGGGTGACGGAATCCTCGCCGTCGGTTTGCACCACGAGGTCGCTCGGCGGCGTGCTGTCGGTGATCGTCGACCGGAAGCTGAACTTGCCGGAGATCGGGCCGACGGCCGCTACGACGACGCCTTCGAACGTGCGCTCGTCGATCTCCGTGACCTGCTCCAGGCCGGGAAGGCACGATGAGAAGCGATCGATGTCCAGGAGAAAATCCCAGAGAACTGCGCGGGGAGCTGCGACATCGATCTTGCCTTCGAGAATCATGTTAAATGGTGTTCCCCCTCACCCTTCCCTCTCCCCCGTTGCGGGGGAGAGGATAAAGGAGAGGGGCAAATCAATGAAAAGGCGAAGGCGAGGTTCATTACTCACGCGGCGATTAATTGCTCGATCGGCCCGCGAGGTATAGACGCGCGCACTGCTCGCTGCAAAAATATTGGTCGCCGCGGAGCATGGCCTCGCTCTTGGGAAGATAGCTCTGGCACTGCGGGTCGAGGACCATCTCCTCCGGCTTGGCGGCGTCGCTCTGGCGCAGATTGCGCGGTCTTTTTCGGGTGAATAGATAGAGATTGAGGAGCGTGAAGAAAAGAAAAAACAGGAAGAAGAGGAGAATCAGCCTCAGCATTGCGGGAGACTCTTTGGACAGAGCTGTATTATCACCGCTCCGGACCGGTGCCAAGGCCTGCTAGAGCCGGGTAGTGGATTCTGTTTGATAAAATTTTGTAGGGGCGACCCCCTGTGGTCGCCCGAAAAGAAGGGCAGGCACAGGGGCCTGCCCTACATAGAAATGTTGTTGCATTCAAATTGAACCTTACCTACAGCCGGGCGAGGCTGACGCGCTTGTCGTCTTTGACTCCGACCAGGATCTCGGAAATCGAGGTGCCCAGGACCGGATGGATCACTTGCGGCCCGAGCTCGATCAACGGGATCAGGACGAACTTGCGCTGGTGCATTTCCGGGTGAGGAATTTTTAAATTCTTCTTGTTCATGATGAGCGAGTCGTAAAGCAGTATGTCGAGATCGATGATGCGCGCGCCCCACTTCTTGCGCACTTTCTTCCGCCCCATGGCGCGCTCGATGTTTTTCAATTTAGTCAGCAGCAGCTCGGGTTTCATCTCGGTTTCAATCTCGATGACCCCGTTGATGTACCATTCCTTGGAATCGCCGTGCGGCTGGCTTTCGTAGACGGAGGATTCTTTGATGATGCGGGTCTTGGGGAGCTTGGCGATTCTTTCCAGCGCCTCCAGGTAGTTCTCCCGCTTGTTTCCCAGGTTGGAGCCGATGCCTATATATACCTGATGGGGCACAGTCCGTTCAGGATAGATCCTCCAGGTGTGACGCCTAAATTCTTACCTGCCGGATTCTCTCCGTGACCTCCTTCAAGCGTAATTTGTCCACACAGAGGGTAAAGCGCACGTAGCCCTCGCCCGGCGCGCCGAAGCCGTTGCCGGGCGTCGTGACGACACCGGCCTGGTCGAGCAGCTTAGCGGTGAAATCCGCCGAGGTAAATCCCTTAGGAACCGAAACCCAGACGTAGAACGTCGCGCGCGGCTTCTCGCATTCGAATCCCGCGGCGCGGAGCCCGTCCACGAGAATGTCGCGCCTTTCCTGAAAGACTCTTCTCGATGGCTCGATGATTTTGTCGCCCAAGCGCAAGGCCTCGATCGCCGCCTCCTGAACCGCCTGGAAGATGCCGGAGTCGATGTTCGACTTGACCTGCGCCAGGCCGGCGACGAGCTCCGGATTGCCGACGGCCATGCCCACGCGCCAGCCGGTCATGTTGAAGCTCTTGGAGAGCGAGTGGAATTCGATGCCGATCTCCCGCGCGCCCTCGACTTCGAGAAAGCTCATCGGGCGATAGCCGTCGAAGCCCATCTCGGTGTAGGCCGCGTCGTGGCAGACGATGACGTTATATTTGTTCGCGAACTCGATCACGCGCGTGAAAAAATCTTTTTCCGCCACCGCCGCCGTGGGGTTGTTGGGATAGTTGATCCACAGCATCTTGGCCGCCCGCGCGACTTCGGCGGGAATCGCGTCGAGGTCCGGCAGGAAACGATTCTCTTTCGTGAGCGGCAGAAAATAATTTTTTCCGCCGTTGAACAGAGTCCCGATGTGATACACCGGATAGCATGGACTCGAAACCAGGACGATATCGCCGGGGTCGACGAAAGCGGTAGCCATGTTGGCGATGCCTTCTTTGGAGCCGATCAACGAGACGACTTCCTTTTCCGCATCGAGCTTGACGCCGAAGCGGTTCTGGTACCAGCTCGCAACCGCCTGGCGGTACTCCTTCATTCCGGTGGTGTTGGGATAGCGATGGTTTGCCGGCTTGCTCGCGCCCTCGGCCAGCTTTTCGACGATCGGCGCCGGCGTCGGAATATCCGGATCGCCGATGCCGAGATCGATCAGATCCACGCCGCGCGCCAGCGCTTCTCTCTTTCGCCGGTCGATTTCGGCGAAAAGGTAAGACGGCAACTCGTTGATTCGTTTGGCTTTTTTAATCGCGATGGCCAACTTCCAAAACTTTCCTTAAACGCAAAACGGGACCTTTTTATCTGGTTTTTTTATCTTTGACAACTACTTTGATATTTGGCGGGTTTCAGATTCTAAATGGGTTTCAGCACCCGAGAGCGCGTGTCGAAGATGTAGCAGACAGATTGAGCCGGATTTTGTGAGAGTATGGGAGGGCCCGGGTGGCGCGAAATATTTCTTGACAACCGGCTCGCCCGGCTATACAAGCCTGCGCATTATGTCAAACCTAATCGAACGCGCGGTGCGGGCCGCCAAGCTGGACGTGACGGTTTACGAAGAGGTCGAGGCCGACAAGACGGCTCTCGGCCAGGCGCTGGGTGTCGTGCTGCTCTCCAGCGTCGCCGCGGGAATCGGCAGCGTCGTCTCGGCCGGCGCCGTCGGGCTTTTTATCGGCGCCATCGGCGCGCTTATCGGCTGGTTCATCTGGGCGTACCTCACGTTTATCATCGGCACGAAACTTCTTCCCGAACCACAAACCGACGCCGATATCGGTCAACTGCTTCGGACCATAGGGTTCTCCAGCTCTCCGGGAGTTATCCAGATATTGGGCGTCATTCCAGTGCTTGGGAAAATTATTTTTGTCGCAGCTTCGATCTGGATGCTGGTCGCCATGGTGATCGCCGTGAGACAGGCGCTGGATTACAGCAGCACGCTTCGAGCCGTGGGGGTCTGTCTGATCGGCTGGATCGTGCAGGCCGTCGTCTTCATCCTGTTCTTTTTTCTTTTCGTTGGACCCACCATGAGCGTCAATCCGTAGCACGGCTCGGAACGGCGCCGGACGGTTCATTCCAACTTCTCTTTCCGCAAACTCACAACCGGGGACGCCGGTCAGGATTTTGTTCCCCGGCTCATTCGGGGCTGATTTAGCAGCCTCTATTGAGTCAGATCCCGCCATTGACTTTCTTTATCCCACGGTGGTAGAAGCGGCCCAGAGAAGGAGGAACTTTCATGAAGAAGACTATACCGTTACTTACGGTCCTGCTCGCGGCTGCTGCCGGCTCCTGGCAAGAGGCTCGGTCGTGGGAGCCCACCAGGCCGGTCGAGTTCGTCATCCCCGCCGGCACGGGCGGCGGCGCCGACGTCATGGCCCGGTTTATCGCTCCCCTGATCTCCAAGCATAATCTCGCCCCCCAGCCTTTCGTGGCCGTCAACAAGTCCGCGGGGGCGGGCGCCGAAGGCTTCACCTACGTGGCGGGTAAAAAGGGCGACGCCCATGTGATCATCATCACTCTCTCGAATCTCTTTACGACGCCGCTTGCCACGGGGGTTCCGTTCAACTGGAAGGACTTGACTCCGGTCGGCCGTCTGGCCCTGGACGAATTTGTCCTCTGGGTCAATGCGGAGACACCTTATAAAACGGCCAAGGAGTATATCGACGCGGTAAAAAAATCGCCCGGGACTTTCAAGATGGGCGGGACGGGAACGGCTCAAGAGGATCAAATCATCACGGTCCAACTGGAACAGGCGCTGGGACTCAAGTTTATCTATGTGCCGTTCAAAGGCGGGGGCGACGTGGCGGTCAACCTGGTTGGGAAGCACGTGGACTCCACGGTCAACAATCCCAACGAAGCGGTGGGCCACTGGAAGGGCGGGAAGGTGAGGCCGCTCGCCATCTTCGATACCGAGCGTCTGGATCTGCCGGATTGGAAAGGGATCCCGACGGTCAAAGAGGCGCTCGGACAGGATATTCATTACCTGATGCTGCGCGGAATCTTTTCGGCGCCGGGAATCCCCAAGGACGTGCAGGAGTGGTACGTCAATCTGCTCAAGAAGGTTTCCGACACTCCCGAGTGGAAGAAATTCACCGACGATGGCGGCTTGAAGCGGGCTTTTCTGACCGGACCCGAATATGTCAAATGGCTCGAACAAACGGAGAACCTCCACAAGGACCTCATGACCAAAGGCGGGTTGCTTAAAAAATAGACCAGTGCGGCCCTCACCGGGAGAAGCTAGATGCGGAAAGCGGACAACGCATGCGGGGCCGTTCTGCTCGTTTTAGGCGGACTCATACTGTGGGAATCCCTGAAGCTGAGAATAGGCTGGGGACTCAACGGCCCGGAAGCCGGGTTCTTCCCTTTTTGGCTGGCCGTCGGCCTCGTCCTGTGCAGCGCCATCATCCTCGTCCAGGCATTTCTCAATCGCTCGTCATCCGCCGATAAGCCTTTCATCCAAGAAGGCGGGCTGACTCCGGTCCTGAAGGTTGCACTGCCGGCCTTTGGCATGGTGGCGCTCACCGAGGCTTTCGGTCTCTATCCGGCGGCTGCGATCTACCTTGCGTTTTACATGCGCTGGATCGGAAAGCACCGTTGGGCCGCGACGCTCGCCGTCAGTCTGGCTTTGCCGGTCGCCAGCTACTTCGTTTTCGACCGATGGTTTCTGATTCCTATGCCGAAAGGCCATTGGACATGGATCAGCGGCCTCTACTGATCAATCAACGGGAGATCTTACCTGATGGAATCGTTCGGCAACCTCTTGATGGGATTTCAGATCGCGCTTACGCCCTACAACCTGTTCGTCGCCACGGCGGGGATTTTTTTAGGCACGATCATCGGCGTGCTGCCGGGGCTCGGCGGCGCCAACGGCGTGGCGATACTTCTCCCGATCACTTTCGTCATGCCGCCCACCTCGGCGATCATTCTGCTCTCGTGCATCTATTGGGGCGCGCTGTTCGGCGGCGCCATCACCTCGATCCTGTTTAACATCCCCGGCGAGCCCTGGTCGGTGGCCACGACTTTCGACGGCCATCCGCTCGCCAAACAAGGCAGGGGAGGGGAGGCTCTGACCGCCGCTTTCACCTCTTCTTTTTTCGGCGCCGCGTTCGCTATCATCCTGGTCACATTTTTCGCTCCGATCATCGCGGAGTTCTCGCTCAAGTTCGGCCCGCCGGAATTTTTAGGCATCCAGATGCTCACGTTCAGCGCCTTCGTCGGCCTGGGCGGAGGCAGCGTGCCCAAGACCCTCGTCTCCATTTTCGTCGGGTTCATCATGGCGACGGTGGGTATGGACATCATCAGCGGACAGCTCCGGCTCAACTTCGGGACCATCGAGCTGATGCGCGGGTTCAACTTCGTCGTCGCGGTGATCGGCCTCTTCGGCATCGGCGAAATATTTTTGACGGTCGAAGAGGGACTTTCGCTGAAAGGAGTTCAAGCGAAGGTTACGTGGCGCACCGTCACCAGCACGCTGAAGGAGCTGACGCGATACTGGAAGACTTTTATCCGCAGCGCTGTTATCGGCTCCTGGATGGGAATCAAGCCCGGCGGCGCCACGCCGGCCTCCTTCATGAGCTACGGTTTCGCCAAGCGCCTCTCCAAGACCCCGGAAAAGTTCGGCCACGGCGCCATCGAAGGGGTGGTCGCCCCGGAGACCGCGGCGCACGCCGCCGGGGTCTCGGCACTCTTGCCCATGATCACGCTCGGCATTCCCGGCTCGCCCACCGCCGCCGTGATGCTGGGCGGACTTTTGATATGGGGCCTCCAGCCCGGACCGATGCTGTTCAAAGAAAAACCGGATTTCGTCTGGGGACTGATCGCCAGCATGTACACGGGAAACGTGATCGGGGTGTTGATCGTTCTTCTCTTCGTGCCTTTTTTTGCCGCGATCTTGAGGATCCCTTTCGCGATCCTCTTTCCTTCGATCGTCTACGTCTGCGCCATCGGCGCCTATGCGGTGAATAACAGCACGATGGACATCTGGTACATGATGATCTTCGGCGTCATCGGTTACGTCTTCAAAAAGCTCGACTATCCGATCGCTCCGATGGTCCTGGCCTTGGTGTTGGGAGACCTGGCGGAATCGGCCCTGCGTCAAAGCCTGATCATGTCGCAGGGCTCGCCGAAGATCTTTTTTGCCAGCCCGATCAGCGCGGCGTTGGTGATCGCGTCGATCCTGTTGGTGATCTGGCCGTCGATCAGCCGTTTTCTAGCGGGACGGGCGCACCACCACGAGGCTCCTCAAAAAGCCTCATAGTCTTCGTTGCGCTTCGACGAAGATCCGTGGAAACTTTTACCTGGATTGGATCTATTCGTTCTTGGCTTTCAGCGTTTGGATGCGGGTGATGAGGCCGTTCGTGAACGTCAGCACTAAGCCATTTTCATAGGTCCACTGCTCCTGAGTTCCCAACAAAAGCGTAGCGCTCTTCATGGGTACCATCCTCTTGGGATCGCCCAAAGCCGCCTTGGCTTCTTTCGTACTCATTCCCAAAACGGGCTGCCTCTTGAGCGCGGCCTCTTTGACGTGCTCCGGCCAGTGCTGCGCCCGGATCCATGCCTGGCGTTTGTTTTCAGCTTCAGTTTCCTTGGCGAGCTTGGCCTTGGCGTCCCGGCCGGGGTCCACGGTAACGAGTGAAGCGTTGAAGTGCTCCAGAAAAGAGCCGAGGGATAGAAAGCCCTCCTTGCCGGAGTCGAAAACCACTCTGTAGTAATGCTCACGGGTTTGCGCCGTGCCGCCGACGATCTCCTTGATCTCGAAGGAATCTTTGATTGCAGGTTGGAAGCTGGGCGCCGCCGGCGCCGGAGCCGACAGAAACGCCGGCGGTTTGATTTCGTGCTCGACGACCCAGTAAGTTTTCCCAACGTACCGGCCGTAGGCCTCGAGCTGCTTGGGCGTGTACTGAGAAGCCGCGAAGCTGGTGCTGGAGATTGCGAGAAAGGGCAGCGCGCTGAAAAAGATCACCGCCACGACCTGTTTTTGATAGCTTACTTGCACGCAGTCATTCTACGAAAAATGGTGTGATAAACCAAGACGGAGGCTCTGGTCCGCGAGGATTGGACAGCCGTGCCTTGAACCGTGGGAAGCGGTTATCTTGACCGAGACCATAAACTCGTCCTATTTTGAGGCTAAAGTCAGAGACGGAAGGAATCGAGGATGAAAGACGGATTCAAAGTGATCGACGCCGACCGGCACGTTTTGGAGCCCTCCGACCTTTACGCAAGATATCTGCCCGAGAAGTTTCGTGGTCGCGTGCGTCTCGAGGGACCCAACCAGACGGTTCGCATGGTGGATGGAAAACCGGTGTCCGACTCGGAGCGGCGGCCGGGCCGGTCGATGGAAGACCACGGCTACATCTTCGCTTCGTCGAAACGGTGGCGCGAGTGCTTCGCGGACGCTCTGGCGCACAAGTTCGATCCCGCCTCGAACCTGCGCGACATGGACCGCGAGGGGATCGATGTCAGCGTCCTGTTCCCGACCATCGGTCTCTATATCATGTGGCGCGACGATATGGACCCGGAGCTCAGCGCTGCGGTCTGCCGCGCCTACAACACCTGGCTTGCGGAATACTGCGACTATGATCGCAAGCGACTTCACGGCGTGATGCTCATTCCCTTGCAAGACCCGGCTCGGGCCGTCGTCGAACTGAAATACGCGAGAGAGAAGCTCGGCCTCGTCGGCATCTTCTGGCGGCCCAACAAATTCTGCGGCCGCACTTTTTCCAGCCCGGACTATTACCCGATCTATGAGACCGCGTCGGACCTCGGCGTAACGGTCTGCGTCCACGAGGGCGCCCGCACCATCCTGCCCCAGGCCGGCTCGGACCGCTACAGCGAGTTCGGCCGCCACATCGCCTGCCACCCGCTCGAACAGATGCTCGCCTGTCTCAACTTCTGCGGCGACGGCGTCCTGGAAAAATTCCCCAGGTTGAAAGTCGCGCACCTTGAATCCGGCTGCGGCTGGGTGCCGTTCTGGCTGGAGCGCATGGACGAGCACTGGGAGCACGAATCGCACGGCTCCGCCAAAGTCACCAAAGAGAAACCGAGCTTTTACTTCAAGCGCCAGTGCTGGGTGAGCTGCGAGGCCGGCGAAGAGCTCGTTCCCGCGTTCGTGGAGCATGTCGGCGAGGACTACCTCACGATCGCGACCGATTACCCGCATAGCGACGCGATCGATAAATTCCCGGATAAAACCGTCGGATCGCTCAGCGGTAACGACAAGTTGTCCGCTGACACGCGGCGCAAGATTCTTTGGGACAATCCCGCGCGATTGTATGGGTTGGGGGTTTAGCTGCGGTGGCCAAATTTCGCGTTAAGTATTTCGGCAGCAACGAAGTTCCCGTCGCTCTGATCAAGCCGATCCTCGATGAGATCGACGCCGAGCTGGTGATCGCGCGGCCCAAAACCGACGCGGAGGTGGCGGAGGCCGGCCGCGACGCGGACGCGATCATCATGCACGGCTCGGTGCCTTTCACCCGGAAGATCATCGCGCAGCTAAAGCGTTGCAAGGTCGTCTGCCGCACCGGCGTCGGCGTAGACCGGATGGATCTCCGGGCGGCCGAGGAATTCGGCGTGAAAATCTGCAACGCGGCCGGCTGCAACTCCATCGAAGTCGCGGAGCAGACCATCGGCCTGTTGATCGCCGTGTCGCGCAAGCTTGTCCGCATGAACCAGTACGTGCGCGACGGGAAATGGCGGCGCCACACCGCCGAGCTGCACGCCTATCGCGGCCCGGTCTCGCGCATCGCGGGACGGACCCTCGGCATCGTCGGACTGGGTCACGTCGGGCGCCAGGTCGCGCCCCGCGCGCAAGGATTAAAGATGCGGGTTCAGGCGGTGGATCCCTATCTCGATCCAAAGATCGCG
>DASXUF010000061.1 GCA_036504975.1 Candidatus Binatia bacterium
GATGAAATCCCAACCCCGTTATAGCAGAGAAGAGTTTGCCCGCCGCGGCGATGAGATATATGAACGTCTGCTTCGTTCCACTTTGCAAGGTGAAAACGAGGCCAAATTCGTAGCCATCGACATCGAAACCGGAGCGTACGAGGTAGGTGCGGATGAACTCGCTGCTTCTGACCGCTTGCTCGCCCGAGTCCCGAACGCCCAGATATGGCTGCGGCGGATCGGAGCGCGTTTTGCGCATCGCTTCGGATTTCACCGGCAGTCGCCGCCGGAATGATTAGCGGGCTGGTCACGGGCGACGGCCAGGCTGTTATTCACCTGACAGTGCGCGGTCCTACCGGGCAAGAGCAAGATATCGAAGCGGTCATTGACACAGGTTTCGACGGGTGGCTCAGTTTGCCGTCTTCAATCATCGCTTCTCTGAACCTGGTTTGGCGACAGCGTGGCCGTGCAATCTTAGCGGACGGCAGCGAGAACGTTTTTGATATATACGAGGGAGCCGTGTTTTGGGACGGGCAGGCTCGTCGCATCCCTGTACACGAGGCCGAAACCACGCCCTTAGTTGGCATGTCGCTGCTTCAGGGTTACGAGTTGAATGTCCAAATCGAACCTGGCGGGAAGGTCACCATAAGGGCCAGACCCTAGCGAAAATTTTGTTAACTCGCCGTTCAAACTGCCCGTAGCATCAGGCTTCGCGGCTTAGCGGCATCACGTTATTCATAGACCGTGCAGATCGACATCGAGTTCAATTCCGGCGCGCAGTTGCCGATGGATGCGATTCCGGAGCTCGCCCGGTTGGCGGAGGCGAATGGGTTCGCCTGCGCGTGGGGAGGTGAAGCGAACAACAAAGATCCGACGGTGATGCTGTCGGCGATCGCAGCGGCTACGAAACGCCTGAAAGTCGGCTCTGCCGTCTATCACATTCTCGGGCGGACGCCGGCGACGCTCGCTCTGCAAGCAGTCGGACTCGATGAATTATCGCAAGGGCGGTTTCTTCTCGGCATCGGCGTGTCCAATCCAACGATCGCCAAGTGGCACGGGCTTCCGTCCGACCGGCCGCTCGGACGGATCAAAGAATATCTGGACATCGTTCGCCGGGCGATGAGCGGAGAAAAATTGAATTTCTCCGGCGAATTTTATTCCGCCTCCGGCTTTAAGTTGGCGTTCAAGCCCTCGGGCAGAAAAATTCCGGTTTATCTCGCCGCCTTTGGCCCCAAGATGACGCGCCTTGCCGGCATGTTGACCGACGGCGTCTTGATCAACATGGCCAATCCGACGGAGATTCGCCGCATCGCCGATCAGGCCCGGGCCGGGGCCACTGAAGCCGGAAAAAATCCCGACGCCTTGGAAATTATTTGCAAGATCCGCTGCTCCGTCGCCCACGATCGATCCGAGGCGCGCGAAGCGTTGAGCCACGCGTTGACCTACTATGCTCTGGCGGACTACTACCGCGACCTCTTGACCCGAATGGGTTTCGGTTCTGAGATCGAAGCGATGCGCGCCGCCTGGCAATCGGGTGGATTCCACGCCGCGCGAGCTTTGATCACCGATCGTCTCTTTGAAGGTTTGCCGATGGCGGCGGTGACCTCCGTCGAAGAGATTCGTGAAAAGCTCAAACCCTATGGGGCCGCCGGCGCGACGCGTATTATTTTGCCTTACGTGGCTGCATCGAAAGATGTCGTCGGAGAATTGAAAAGCTTTATCGCTGCGTGGGGGAAGGCGGCACCTAAGAGTCGGTGACGAGCCGGCCTTTCAATTTTCGAGCAAAACGAGGAGGGAAGAATGTCCTTTGAACTGCTGAACCCTTCCGGTCTGGAGCGGCCAGTCGGTTACGCGCATGTGGCCAAGGTCACATCCGGTAAAATTGTCTTTGTCGCCGGACAGGCGCCGTTCGATTCCGCCGGGGCGGTCGTCGGCAAAGGCGACTTTGTCGCGCAATTCCGCCAGGTCATGCATAACCTCAAGCTGGCCGTGGAAGGCGCGGGCGGCACGCCTACACAGTTCGCCGTCCTGACGATGTATTTGACCGATCTACCTGCCTATCTCGCCAACAAGAAAGCGCTCGGCGCCGCCTACCGGGAAGTCTTCGGTAAGTATTTCCCCGCTATAACGCTGGTCGAGGTCAAGAGCCTATACCATCCAGACTGCATGGTAGAAATTTCCGGAGTCGCCGTCATCGACTGACTCACCACCGTCAGATTCCCGGCAATTTATTGGCGATTCGCTGGGTAATTTTGTTCCATATTGCGGCAGTTACTAACCAAACCTGTTACTGAATTACGTGCCTTTACGAGGGTCGTCGCAGACATTTCAAGTAGTTAAGTGTATGGCACATCCATTGCTTCATTTTCCGCAGCATGAGCCAACTCGAAATCACAGGAAATTCCAACAGAATGGAAGGTTTCGACTACCCCACTCTGGAAGAGATCATTTCTTTGTGGCAATCCTACAAGTCGAACGGCGGCCTGGCGCCCGAAGAGGCCTGGGACGCCATCGCGGCGAGCCTGGCCCTGGACATGGTGTTTTCCGGGCACGTCCGCGCGAAGAACGTCGAACAGTAAGACCCCGGTACCTCTCCCTCCAACCGCCCGCTCGGTTTAACCTCGTACCATAAGAACGCCCCGAACGTGAGTGATTGCCAGCACGGCAGTGCTCTTTTGATTTTAGGGCAGCGACTCTGATGATCAAGTTTGTTCGGCCTGAGGGTCGGCTCGGGCGATTAGATCCAAAAACGCTTGTATGTGGGGGCGCTCAGAAGCCGCGATCTGCCGCAGCAGCTCTGCCGTCTCCGGCGCCTGCTCGGTGACGAGGGCGGCGCGCTCAAGAAGGCGAGTCTCGAGCGCTCTATGATCGTTTAAGTCTTGCGCCATTCTCTGCCAGTGATTTTTTCCGGACGTGATCTCCAAAGCGATGTCTTCCAGGTTTGTTCCCGAGCCGACCAGCTTGTCTCTCAAAAGATCGGCGCTCGACTGTTTTTCTTGGGCCAGGCGGCGCAGTAGCTGCGCCACGTGGGGGTAGGGCGCCCTATCGGCGTGGCGTGAAATCTGTTCGGCCAGGCTGCACAGATCCCGATAGCTTTCCATGAGGATATCTGCCGGTTCCGTAGACTTGGATTTTCCGTTGCGCAATATTTCCCGCACCTTCCTGAAGAGCTCGATCATGCCCGCGTTCTTCTCCGTGCGCAGAACATATAGGAGTATGAACCCGGCTTGTCAAGCGCTACGTCGAAACGCGTGGGCTGTTTGACTAGAGACGGAAAATCTGTTGAAGTGTTTCTACCCTGAGGAAAGAATATGGCCCGTATTACCGTGGAGGATTGTTTGGAAAAGGTTCAGAGCCGCTTCGAGTTGGTGATGTTGGCCTCTCGGCGGGCTAGGCAGCTTTTTAAAGGCGCCAAGCCCTTGATCGAAAGCAACAACCGCGAGGTGGTTGTGGCTTTGCGAGAGATTGCCGCGGGAGAAGTAAAGAAGGCTTCGAAAGATCTCAAGCTGGCATAAGTCCCTTCACGTTCCTTTCTTTTCCTTCGGTCTCGATCCGGATTCCCTCGATAGTCTTCTCGTGGATTCCTTGTAAAGGCGCCGGAAAGAAGGTAGATTTTTTTGACAGCAAAGGGCGCATTTCCGGCCCGCGGTGGAGTGGTTGCAAAGCGATCCGCGGCGGCCGAGAGCTTCGATGGCTAAGCGGAAGGACGATCGCGAAGAGAAGGCCTTTCCAGACGAGATCGATCTGCAAAAAAAGATCGATCTCACGGACGAAGATAAATCTCCCTCCAAAGATCTTGTCCCCTTTGAGCCGCTCCAGAGATATCTGGCGGAGATCCGCCGGTATCCGTTGTTGAGCCGTGAGGAAGAGCATCGGCTGGCGGTCGAATACAAAGAGTACGGCAACATCGAAGCCGCCTACAAACTCGTCACCTCGAATTTACGGCTGGTGGTGATGATCGCGCGGGAGTATCAGAAGGCCTTCCGTAATCTTCTGGATCTCATTCAGGAGGGCAACATCGGACTCATGGAGGCGGTCAAAAATTTCGATCCCTATCGCGGCATCCGTTTCCCATCTTACGCCGTGTGGTGGGTCCGGGCGTACATCATTCGCTACATCATCAACGACTGGCGCATGGTCAAGATCGGGACGACGCAGGCGCAGCGAAAACTCTTTTTCAATCTGCAAAAGGAAAAGGAAAAGCTCGAGGCCGAAGGCTTTATTCCGGGTCCGAAGCTCCTGGCGCAGCGCTTGAACGTGAAAGAAGGCGAAGTCGTGGAGATGGAACAAAGGCTCGGCAACCGCGACCTATCCACGGACGTTCCGGTGGGTGAGGACGGGGAAGCCACCTTGCTTCATTTTTTGCCGGACAATAAGGAGACGCCGGAAGAGCGCGTCGCGGCCGCCGAGTACCGCCAGGTTCTCGGCGAGAAGATCGAGGAATTCGCCGGCGGACTAAAAGATAAAGAATTGGTCATATTCCGCGAGCGGCTTTTGAACGAGGAGCCGCTGACGCTCAGGGAAATCGGCGAGCGATACGGCATCAGCCGGGAGCGCGTGCGGCAAATCGAAGACCGGTTGAAGAAAAAACTCAAAGAATATCTAAGCCGTGAATTCAAAGACATCAAGGACACCGTTGTCGGCGCTAACTAGCGCCACGCCGCCTCTTCAGCTCGTCTAACTTTTTCCTATCTCCGGGCTTATGAACCCTAGTTTCGGTAACGCAAGTCTGCTTGCGACTTGGAATCGTATTTGATAGCTAAAACGGCGAGGAGGATTCGCCTTGCAATTTCAACGGGAGATCGAGATTAAAAACTCGAAAGAGCGAGTGTGGCAGTTTCTCTGGGACGTCGACCGCTTTATCGCTTGTGTCCCGGGATGCCGCGACGCCGCCACGGTGGAAGCGGGGAAGCGCTACACCGCGACCATGTCGGAAAGGGTCGGCCCTTTTCGGGTCGAGTTCCCGATGCGGATCGATGTGCTCGAAAGCCGGGAGCTTTCGTACATCAAGGCGCAGGCCACGGGAAACGACAGCAAAATCGGGAGCCGCATGAAGGTCGATCTTGAAGTCCGTCTGGCCGGCAACGGAGAAAAGACGACGATGTCTTTGATTACGGCGGTGGATATCGTCGGCAAGCTGGCGACTTTGGGCCACAGCATCATCAAGCGGAGAGCGGATCAGGTGATGGATGAATTCGCTCAGGCAGTGAAGCAGAAATTGGAAGGAACCGCCTAGAATGTTGCGGCGGTTTCGCCTGGAAGAGCCGGAGACCGTCCAGGAAGCGTCTCAACTGCTCGCCCGCCATGGAGAAGCGGCCCGCATCTATGCCGGCGGCACCGAACTGCTGCTCGTGATGAAAGAGGGGCTCGCCCACTACGAGCGCCTTGTCAACGTCAAAAAAATCCCCCATCTGGACGAGGTGAAGCTCACCGACGGTTTTGTTTCGATCGGCGCGCTCTCCACTCATAGACAACTTTTATTCTCTCCCGTGGTGCGGCGGCATCTTCCCGCTTTTGCCGGCATGGAGGCCAACGTGGCCAACATTCGCGTCCGCGAAGTCGGAACCATCGGCGGCAATCTTTGCTTCGCCGAGCCGCATGCCGACCCGGGGACTCTTCTGTTGGCTTTAGGCGCGAAGGTCATCGCGGCGAAGAATACCGGGCAGCGGGAGATCCTGATCGAGAAATTTTTCGTCGACGCTTATGAAACCTGCCTCGAACCCGACGAACTCCTCACCGAAATCCGCGTGCCGCGACTTCCTGCCCGCTCCGGAGTCGCTTACTTGAAATTCGGCTATCTCGAGCGTCCCAGTGTAGGCGTGGCTCTATTCTTGTCTCTGGATGGAAACGGGAAATCGGTCGGCGACGCGCGCATCGCCGTCGGCTGTGTGGGACCTACGGCGAGGCGGATTCAAGAAGCCGAGTCGCTGCTAGAGGGGAAATCCGTCGATGAAGCATCTCGTCTAATCGCCGAAGCCGGCGCCGCCGCCGCGCGCGCCAGCCAGGCGATCAGCGATCTCCACGGATCGCAGGATTATAAGGAGCATATCGTCGGGGTTCTTTTGAAGCGGGCTTTCCGGCAAGCGGTCGAGCAGTGCCGGCAACGAGTGGAAGGGTAGGATGATGGCAAGCTTGATGTCCAAACCGCGCGGCGCTCAGACGATTCCGGTTTCTTTCATCGTCAACGGAAAAGCGTACGAGCTGGAAGTAGAGCCGCATGAATTATTGCTGGATGTGATACGAGACCGGTTGGGATTGACGGGCGCGAAGAGGTCCTGCGATGTCGAAGTCTGCGGCGCCTGCACCCTGCTCCTGGACGGCAGACCGGTCAGCGCGTGCACTTTGCCGGCGTTCGAGGCGAGGGGAAGGCAGGTCCAGACCATCGAGGGCCTGGCTGAAAACGGCAAGCTCCATCCGCTTCAGCAAGCGTTCATCGAGCACGGTGGATTTCAGTGCGGCTTTTGCACGCCGGGAATGATTCTGGCGGCGAAGGCGATGCTGGAAGAGAATCCGGACCCCACGGAGGAACAGATCAAACACTTCATGCACGGCAACATCTGCCGCTGCACGGGTTACAAAAAGATCATCGAATCGATTTTAGCCGCGGCCAAAAAGATGCGCGCGCCGCTGTCCGCGAAGCGTAAATCCTAGTCGCCGATCCCGTACTCTTCCCACTTGGCCGCGACCCGATCGAGGTGTTCCTTGGGTGGAAGCGAAATCCCCGGGTAATCATGTTTCCGGGTCGCGTCGATCGCCAACCGCGAGCCCACGTCTCGGATCGGGTCGTGCTGCGGCACCGTCCTCGGCGCCTGCGAAGGATCGAGGCCGACGGCTTGCACGTCGCGCTCGATGTAGACGTCCTTGCCGGGCCGGACTCTCCAGCTAAGCGCCCAGTCCACGTCAAAATCGTCCCAAACGTCGATGTCGTCGTCGACCACCACGGTGATTTTGCCGAAGCCCGTTCTCAACGACCAGACCCCGTACATGAGCTGTCTGACCTGTCCGTCGAATTGTTTTTTCATCGACACTACGACATAAGCGCCGCTGCCGCCGGCTTCTTTGAGGCGCAAATCTTTGATCGGCAGGCGGAGATTGTATTTCAGATGCTTGAATAGCGGCCACTCGCGCCCGACGCCACGGATGCAGCTCGACTCCGATGGAGGGCGCTGACTGATGAACGCCTGATAAATGGGATTATTCCGGAACGTCATGCATTTGATATTAAAGACCGGCTGTTTGCCCGCGGGGCCCATATAACCCGTATATTCACCGAACGGTCCCTCCATTTCACGCACGTTCGCGGGAATTTCTCCTTCCAGCACGATCTCGGCGGTGGCGGGAACTTCCAGCGGGACGGTTTCGCACGGGACCATCTCCACCGGTTCACCTCTGAGAGCTCCGGCTACGGCAAACTCGTCGAGCTCTTCTGATATTTTAGATACCGAAACGTAGCCGATGGTCGGGTCGGCGCCGATGACGACCGCCACCGGCGTAGGCTTGTTATGTTCGTCGTTTTTCCTCAAGTGCCAGGCCGCGTCCTGCCGCTTGCCGAAGAGAAAACCGGTTTTGTTCGGTCCTTTGACCTCCATGCGATACGTCCCTACGTTGCGCACTCCGGTCTCCGGGTCTTTGGTGATTACGTAAGGCGACGTGAGGAACGGCCCCGGATCTTCTCCCACCGTCCACACGGGCACGGGAAGTCTTAGGAGATCGACTTGATGGCAACGTAAGATGTTCTCCTTGCACGGAGCTTGGGAATTTTTGACCATCACCGGCGGGATCGGCTTGTCCAACGCGTGGTCCCACTTTCGGTTGATCCCTTCGACCGAATCGGTCTCAAGGCCGATCGCGTAAATCTGCCGCGAAGCGCCGAGAACGCCTGCGGCAATGGGCATGTCAAACCCCTTGATGTTTTCGAACAACAAGGCAGGCCGCCGCTCGGGGGGAAGCTTGTAGAATAACTGGCGGCAAACCGCGGCAACCTCCCAATCTTTATCGACGGCCTTCTTTATCCTTTTGAGCTTGCCTCTCTCTTCTAGAGCGGACAAATAAGTCCTTAAATCACGATAAGCCACTTTCCCCTCCTCGTTGCGAGCAAATTTGACCTGCTGGTGTCTACATTAGATTATTTTGACCTTTATAGTCAATACATAAAACATTTCAAGAGGGGTGTCGCTTTTTAACAAGTGGAGCATCTCGCCAAAGGGGGTGACAGAGTTAGGCCCGAATCTCGGTGCGCATAAACTTGATGTAGCAGATGCCGAAGCAGACGCCGACAAGCGCGATCAAAGTCGTGAACTGCGGCAAAATGAGAAGAAGGCTTTGCCCTAGAGCCAGCGGCGTCAGCAGGATTCCCTGAGTTTGTTCTTCCAGGGCGGCCCCCAATACCCGCGCCGTTGGGTTGAGCACGATATGTACCGATTCTTCGTACAGTGTGGTCGGAGATATGCGGCCGATCATCGCGGCGAGATCGGCCTGACGCAGCATCTCTTCCGGCGTTGAGGGATTGGGAACGATGAAGTTCGCTGTAATCTGGGCGATCAGCGGGGCGAAGATTGCAAGGAATAGCCAGAGCGCCAGAGAGCCTAAAGCTGCGGTCACGGTCCGCTGGAACAACAGCGAGAAAAGCATCGCCAAGACGAGCCAGAAACCGACGTAAACGATTCCCACGACGGTATAGATCAGCATGCGCCAGAGCTCTTCGGCGTTGGGCGGAAAGCCCACGAGCGCTATGCCCAGCCCTATCACCAAAAGTAAAATGGAACCCCAAAGGGTCGCTACCGTGGCGAGTCCGGCGAGGAATTTTCCGTTGATCAGACTGTCTCGATAGATCGGCTGCGAGAGCACCCGGCTGAGCGTGCCGCGCGCGTACTCGCCGCTGATGGCGTCGAACCCGAGCATGATGCCCACCAGCGGACCGAGTAGTCCGAGAAACGTAGCGAGCGACAAAAGTCCGCCGCTCTGCGATGTCAGGAGCAAAAGAAAAACAAACGCGGCCGAAGCGTTTTCGGCATCCTGCCGGATCGACTGCCCGGAAGCGTAGATCGCCCAGACGCCGGTCAATACGATAATGGCCAGGAGAATCATGAAGCGGCGGCTGCTGAAATGGTCGGCAATCTCTTTCCAGAAAACTACGCTCATGTTTTACGTCTCTCGAAAGTACTTAAGGTAAATTTCTTCCAGAGTCGTGTCTTCAGTCCGGAGCTGCAGGAGAGCGAGTCCTTTTCGCAACACCAACGACACCACCTCCCGCCGCACGTCTTGGGTGCAGCGCAGGAACCAGCCGCGGCTCCGCTGCTCGATCGCGGCCACGCCGGGAAGAGAGCGCAGCTCGTTTTCGATTCCGTCCGCGCGTCCATCGACCTCGATCAGAAAATTCCACTGGCGCTCTTCAAACATCGCGCTGCCGAGCTTGTCCACCTCTCCTTGGACGATCATTTTTCCTTTGACGATGATGCCCACGCGATGGCACATCTGCTGCACCTGATGCAGCAGATGCGAAGAAAGCAGGACCGTAAGGCCGCGCTCGCGGTTGAGACCCGTAATGAGTTCAAGGATGCGAACCGCGCCGTCGGGATCGAGCCCCAGCGTGGGCTCGTCGAGGATGAGCACCTGCGGCTCTTTGACCAGGACCTCGGCGATGCCGAGGCGCTGCTTCATCCCGCGCGAGTACTCCCTCACGTTGCGGTCGCCGTCGCTCGACAAACCTACCTGTTCCAACAGCCGGTCGATTTTGTCGCGCGCTTCTTTCTCCGGAATTCGATTCAGCCGGGCGATGTAGAGGAGATTCTCCCGGCCGCTGAGATCCTCGTAAAAGCCGGGGTTTTCCGGCAGGTAGCCGACGCGCTTTTTGACTTCGAGAGGTTGCCGCTTGGGATCGAATCCGCAAACCCGAGCCTCCCCGGCGGTAGGCTCGGTCAGGCCCAGGAGCGTCAGGATCGTCGTCGTCTTGCCGGCGCCGTTCGGCCCGAGGAATCCGAAAATCTCGCCTTGCTCGACGCCGAAGCTGAGGGCGTTGACGGCGATCAGGTCGCGATAGCGCTTAGTAAGATTGGTGGTTTCGATAACTGCGGTCATCGCCGCCCCAGGCGCCAAAAAACGATTGCGAGCCCCAAAACCACGGCGCCGACGATCGCCGCGCCGATCCAGCCCCACAGCGTCGCGGTCGCGACGGTGACTCTGAAATCGATGGACTTGTTCACGTCCGTGCTATTGGCAACGACCGATATGAGGTAGTCGCCGGCGATGGCACGCGCGGGAGCCGTGATCTCCATCGAGATCTCCTCCACCTTGCCGGAATCGAGGCCATTAATCTTGTCCGGCTTGAAATCGATCGTCCACTTGTCGGGCTTTTTCGTGATAAAGCTGAGGTTGCGGATGGGCGCCGTACCGCTATTGAGTACGAGGAAGGGAACTGGAGTTTTCTGTCCCGCCGTCACCGATGTACTGACCGATCCTGACGCCGTACCCATCTTCAGGTCGGTGACTCCCCGCAGCGTGACTTTAACATTAGTCGATGCCTCGAAAGCGCCCGCGCGCGCCCGGATCGTGACCGGATGCTCGGCCGCGTCGGCCCGCGCGGGGGAATCTATCTCGACGCTCAGGCTTTCGGTGCCGTTTTCCTTGAGCTGGATCGAAGAGATCTGCGTGTCGCCGAATTGCGGCTTGAAGCGCACCGCCCATCCGGTCGGCGCCTGCGCGACAAGAGAGGCGGTCAGCGGCTTGTTGGTCTCATTTTTCAGATCGACGGTGAATTTTAAAGTCTGGCCGGAAGGGGTCGTCAGGACCGGGTATTGGCTCGTGAGCTTGAGTCCACCCGTCTCGACTTTCTTCGAGGTGACGCGAAAATTCACCGTGGCGACGTATTGCGTCGGTCCGTTGGTATCTTTGGCGGTCACCTTGACCGGATAGGTCCCGGGCTTGGTGTTGTCGGGAACTTTGGCTTTGAATTCGAGGGTGGTCGATTTGGTATTCGATTGATCGCTTGCCTGCACCATGACCGTGCGAACGGGATAACTCGGATAGCGGGAGTTGAAATTGACGTCCCAACCTTGCGGCACGGTGTCGATCGACAGGCTCACTTCAACCGGCTGTCGCGAGCGGTTGACCACCTCCGCATCCATCGTTGCCTCTTGCCCTTGCCCGACGGTCAGGTCCTTAAAGGGCAGAATCAGGTTGAACGATTCCTTGGAAGGCTCGGCGGTTTCTTTCTTCTCAGTTTGCGCCTCGGCGGCTAAGATCGGCTGCCCGAAAAGAGCGAAAAATAGAAGCAAAGCCATGAATAAAGACAAGGCAACGGATGTGTTCCGTTGCAACGGTCCCACACTCATTGAAAATCCCCCCGTTTGAAAATTTGGCGTTTAGTTAATCATACCTGACTTGCAGGTCAATACCTGCTCAAACTTTTTCTAGCTGTCTTAAGGCCTCGTAGAGCACGATCGAAACCGCGTTGGAGAGATTGAGGCTCCTGACCGCTTGCGTCATCATGGGTATACGAAACGTCCGATCGGCGTGTGCGTCCAGGAATTCTTGGGGCAGGCCGCGCGTCTCCTGGCCGAAGACGAGAAAATCTCCGTCCCGGTACCTCGCCTGCGTGTAGGACTGGGCGGCTTTTTTTGAAAAGTAAAGCAGCGAGCCCTCTGCATGCTTGCGCAGGAAATCTTCCCACGAATCGTGCAGCCGGACATCCACGTGAGGCCAGTAGTCCAGGCCGGCGCGCTTCAAATGTTTGTCGTCGATCTTGAATCCGAGCGGCGCCACGAGATGAAGCGGCGTTTGGGTCGCCGCGCAAAGCCGCGCGATGCTTCCGGTGTTTTGCGGAATCTCGGGGTGATACAAAACCACATGCATCATTCGCTGTCCAAGATCAATGTGACCGGGCCGTCGTTAACGAGAGTCACTTCCATTTTCGCCTGGAATTTTCCCGTGGCTACTTTGAGTCCCAGGTCCTTGAGCTTCCCGACGAAGGACTCGTAGAGCCGCTCGGCCTCTTCCGCCGCCGCCGCCCGGCTGAAAGAGGGGCGCCTTCCTTTGGCGCAGTCGCCGTACAACGTAAATTCCGAGACGACGAGCACTTCGCCGCCGACTTGAGCGAGGGAGCGGTTCAGCTTTCCGCTCTCGTCTTCGAAGATTCTCAGGTCGGCGATTTTCCCGGCGAGATAATCGGCGTTCCGTTCTGTGTCGCCTTTCGCGACGCCGAGAAAAAGGCACAGGCCGGCGGCGATTTTACCGATCTCAGTTCCATCCGCGGTGACTTTCGCCTCTTTCACCCGCTGCACGAGCAAGCGCATGGTGCCAGATAAAGGTATTTCCTCTCGGAAAACAAGGAGCAGAAAAATCTTGAGCGGAGAGCGAAATTCACGAAAGGACTATCCGGGGACCGCTTTCAAGCATCTTTCAGCAGCCGATCGATGCGCGCGCCCAGTTGCCGGTGCGTAAAAGGCTTGGCGATGTGGTCGTTGCAACCGCTTGCCAGGCAATTGGCCCTGTCCTGATCGCGGCACAGGGCGGTAGCGGCCAAGATCGGTATAGCCTGCGTCTTAGGATTCCGGCGAATTTTAGCGGAAGCACTGAGCCCGTCCAGCTTGGGCAGGAGAATATCCATGACAATCAGATCGGGCGGCGTGGACGTGGCCATTTCCACGGCCTCCAATCCATTCGTCGCCACGGTGACATCGTAACCCAGCACCTCCAGCTCCAAGCTCATCACATCGATCGTATCCGGATGATCCTCCACGAGCAGCACGCGTTTTTTCATGATCACCTCAATCCACGGATTATTCAAAAAGAGAGGCGGGCCCCTAAAAGCTGGCAGTGACGTTCAATGTGTTTCCATTGTCTTGTCACTGGCCCTGCTTAATTTGTCGACCAAACCTTCCATTGAGATCAGGAGCAGATAATATCCGTTTCTCCAGGAGTCCCCGGCGTACGCGGTCGTTTCCGAATCTTCAAGCTCGATGACCACGTAGCGCCGATTGCCGAAGGGGCTCAGGTCGGACGCGGACGTCCTTCCGATTATCACCGTTTCTCTCGGAGTCGCCAGCCGGTAGCCGCGCCGAAGTCCCAACTCATTCACGCACCAGGATAAAGGTTTTTCCGCCAGCGCATTGCCCTGGAGAGGCACTCCTTCCTGCAACAGCCAGATCTTGGCCATGTCCCTCTGCTCTAAAGTGCGCGCCCAAGATATCTGTTATCAGACATATCTTGGAAATCAAACAAGGGGCAATTCCCGACCCGCGTTAAACAATAAAGACACACGCCTGCGATGCAGCGAGGATGAATTTGCTCGACCTTTCTGATAACCTGACCGTAACTCGAGGAATTGATTCGATGCTTCCCGTTCTTTTTCAGATAGGTCCGTTCACGGTCTATAGTTTCGGCGCGCTGATGGCCCTAGCTGCGGTGGTAGGGGGGTTGCTCGTCTGGCTCGAATTAAAGCGTTACGGCTACAATCCGGAGATCTCGTCCACGATCGTTTTCGCCGGCGCGGTCGGCGGTCTCCTCGGAGCGAGAGTTTTATTCATTCTCGAGGAGTGGAGCAGCTTCGTCCGGCATCCGTGGGACTTCATTTTCAGCGGCGCGGGCTTTACATGGTACGGCGGCGTGATCGGCGGAGTGTTGGCGGCCACCTGGGTGGTGCGGCGCGAAGGCATTCCGTGGCTCAAGGCCGCGGACATTTGCGCCCCCGCGCTGGCGATAGCGTATGGGATCGGCCGGATCGGCTGCCATGTGTCGGGCGACGGCGATTGGGGAATCGAAACGACCGTGCCCTGGGGAGTCGCCTACACCAACGCGATCATCGGCTGGGTCCACCCTCTGACCGGTGTTCCTTATCCGCCCGGCACGAGGGTTCACCCGACGCCGATTTACGAGTTCTTACAGTCGCTCGTGATTTTCGTTATTTTGTGGTCGATCAGAAAAAAAGACTACCCGGCCGGAACGATTTTTTGGCTTTATCTCATTCTCAGCGGAGTGGCGCGTTTTACGGTGGAGTTCTGGCGCGTGAATCCGCCGTTAGCCTTGGGCTTGAGCGAGGCGCAGTGGTTCAGTCTGGTTCTTTCCATCGCCGGTTGCGTTCTGCTCTACATACAGCCCGGGAAACAGGTTCGCGCCCGCGCTTAAAAATTCCGTCTCCCCCAATCTTTGCCTGGCTTTCACCAGGCTTGTGTCATGACCTCCAGGATCCGCCGGCGCGTCTTCTCCGTGTAAAGACCGGCTCCTTCGAGCACGCGCCGGCAGACATGGTTGAAGAACCCCTCGACCGCCTGAGCCACGATGATTCCCTGTCCGTTGAGCGTGCGGTGACCGCTCACTCGTCCATGGCGCAGGAATACGGTTTCCGCCGGATGATAAACCAGGTCGTAAAACCCCGCGCCGGAGGGAATGGAAAGCGCGAGGTTCCACGAGGCGTTGTTGTTCGCCTCGATGTCGGGCAGGGAAGCGCTCAGGCACGCTCGGTACAATTCAAGCTCGCCGTCCGACGGTTGCGGAACGCCGGTTGGATGGGCCGGCGCCAGCGCGGAATAGGGCTCAAGAACCGTAGCGCCCCCGGCGTTTTTCCGGATTCCGCCCTGCCCTTTAGTGGTGCAATTGACGATCAGCCCCACGCGCCGGGCGTATTCGGGAACCTCTTCTTCACGGATGGCGGTGACGCCGCCGAAGCTCTTGCCGATTTCTCCGGCGAGCGAAACGGCGCTCTGATGCGTGCGGTTCGCGACATATATTTGACCGCGCTCCCTCTTCTCCGCCAGGGCGAAAGCGACCGCTCGGGCGGAGCCGCCGGCGCCGAGAATCATCACGCTGATTCCGTCGAGAGATGCGAGAAACGGCGCGGCCGAGCCGGGTTGGACGGTCGGCAAGCTCTGCATGAAGCCCTCTCCGTCCGTATTCGCTCCTACGAGCCGGCCGTCGTCCGTCCGCACGATCGTATTCACCGCGCCGATTCCCGCCGCCTTCCCGTCGATCGAGTCGAGGTGTTTCATGACCGCGAGCTTGTGCGGCACGGTGACGTTCAGGCCCAGCCAACGGTCCGATTCTTTGATCGCTGCGAGAAGCGCTGCCAGCCGGCTATCGTCCACGTCGAGCGGCAGGTAGACGGCCTTGATCCCGAGCGCGTCGAACGCGGCGTTCCACATCGCCGGGCTTTTGCTGTAGCGCGACGGAGCATCGCCGATGACCGCGGCGAACCGCTTCGTTCCCAAGGCCTTGAGACCGAGGCGGTTCTGGATGCACGATTGAATCCGATCGATTTCGTCTGGGGCGGGCATACGGGTCCTTTTAGAAGGACCTTTATAAGTCAATCCGGCGGCGGGATCAATGAAGCGGTTTGATCGAGAGCTTGCCTTCGGAAAAGGAGAGCAGGGATTTTTTGCCGTTGATCTCGGTTCCCATGACCACGTCTCTGCCCCAAAGATGGTGGAGGTATTGAAGCGTTTTTTCCGCGTACTCCAGGTGCAGATCGCGTCCGTCGTGATGGTGCTGGAGAAAAAGCACGCGGTTGTTGTTGTAGTCCGCATTTTCAACTTTGATCACCGGCACGGTGCCTGTGCCGACGTTGCGGATGAGCGTCTCCTTGATGGCGCGCCAGTTGTCGTCGTCGGCGACGCGCGAGACGACCTGATCGCCGCCGCGGCTCTGATACTCGAATAAATTGAGCTCGCGGATCAGCTCTTCGGTCAGGTAGCGCCGTAAAAAGGACGCGTCCCTCTCGACCTCGCGGACCTCGAAGATCTTCTCTCTTCCTGTTTTCGTTCTCGGGCCGAATTCCCGTTCGTCGTCCGGCGTCGGATGGTCCCAGCGGTGCTCGATGTCTTCCCAGACTTTGATTCCCAGATGGTACGGATTGATGGCGCCGCGGGCGGGGCTTAAGACCTGATTGTGGCGCACCATGAACTCGATTTGCATCCCTTGCGGCAGCTCGAGCGTGTCGAGAATGCGCTTGTGCCAGAAACTCGCCCACCCTTCGTTCATGATCTTGGTCTCCATCTGCGGGATGAAATACTGCGCCTCCTCGTGCACGATCGTGAGCAGGTCCTTTTCCCAGTCGCTGAAGTGCTGGTTGTGGTCGCGGATGAAAAGCAGGAGATCCTCTTCGGGATAGAGCGGTACCCGGTTCAAATCCGGCGCGACGTACTCCTTGCGCCGGTGGATGGCCCGGAACGGGTCGGCCGACGGCTTGGACTCCTCCAGGCGCCGCTCCAGCTCTTCTTCTTGAGTCTGCTTGCGGATGGCCAGATTGCGCCGGCATTGCAGTGAGAGGGCATGGGCGGCGTCGAGAATCCGCTCGACCTTTTCCAGGCCGATGCTGGGATCCTCGATGTACATGCGGACTCGGTTCGCGTGCGCCTTGAACGTCTCGACGGTATACTCGGCGCGCGTCGACTTGAAAGTGAAATTGTTCTTGAAGAAATCGCTGTGGCCGTAAACGTGGGCGATCGTGAGCACCTGAAGGAGCAGCGAATTGTCGCGCATCAGATAGGCGATCGAGGGATTCGAGTTGATCACCATTTCGTAAGGCAGCCCGGTGACGCCGTAGTCGTAGAGGGTCTTGAGCTTCTCGAAGCTCTTGCCGTAGGACCAGTGGGGATAGTGGGAGGGCATGCCGGAATAGACCATGTAAGCCAGCATCTGCTCGTGGTCGCAGACCTCGAATTCCTGCGGGTACGGCTCGAGGCCGACTTCACGCGCGACGGCGAAGATCCGCTCGTTCCACGAGGCTAATTCTTCGAGGGTGAAGGAGGCCGGCATGGTGCGGGGCGCTCTAGGCGGCGTCTTCCCGTGCGCGCTCGCGGGAGAGAAAGCCCTTGAAGGAGGGCCAGATATCTTCTTTGCGCTGGATCTGGACCGTCTGAAAGTTTTCCGCCTCGAGCTGGGAGAAGAACTGGATCATGCTGCTGCCGTAATAGCCCGAGCCGAGCGGCTTGATCTCGCCGTAGCCGAAGAGATTGGCGACCTCGGCGAGCTCTTTCGCCGCCTGGAGGGCGGCGGGATTATCCGATTCGAAGTTGTCGCCGTCGGAGCAGTGAAAAACATAGACGTTCCAGAGCGACGGGTGGTAGCGCCGGTCGATGATCTCCAAGGCTTTCCGGTATCCGGAGGAAATGAAAGTTCCGCCGGACTCTCCCTTGTGGAAAAACTCGTCCTCGCTGACCTCGGTCGCCTCGGTGTGATGCGCGACGAAGACGATCTCGACGTTCTGATATTTGGTGCAGACGAAGCGATAAAGGAGAAAGAAGAAGCTCCGAGCGAGGTATCGCTTCATCGTGTCCATCGAGCCGGAGGTGTCCATGATGCATACGACGACGGCGTTCGATTCGCGCCGGATCTCGGTGACGGTGTGCCGGTAGATGAGGTCGTCGTTGTGAAACGGGAAGCGCTGCGGGCGGAGGGCGAAGGCGTCGGCGCGTTGGACGGCCTTCTTGCGCTTCACTCGCGAAATCGCCGTGCGCCGCTTGTCGAGGCGGATGCGGATGCCCTTTTTGCGGTATCCCTTGCGGCGGAAGAGCTGCTCGACCTCGATTTGCCGCAGATGTTTTCGCTCGAGGTTCGGCAGCTCGAGATCCTCGAACATCATGTCGATCAATTCTTCCAGCGAGACGTCCGTTTCGTAATAATCGATGCCGGGGCGGTCGCCGGCCTGCTGTGCATCGCCGTCGGCTTCGCCTTTGCCGATCACCTGTCCCGGCTGGGTTCCCGGACCGCCCTGGCCGACTCCCGGGACGTTCTCGCCGTAGACGAAGCGGTACTCTTTGACGCCGCGGATCGGCACCTTGATGACCCGGTCGCGGTCTTTGCCGATGATCGATTCCTCGGCGATGATGTCGGCGATGTTGTGGCGGATCGCCTCGTGGACTTTTTCCCGATGGCGCAACCGGTCTCCGGCCGAGCGATCGCTGCGCTGCGCCGAGGCGGGATCGTAGGAGCGAAAGATGGTGTCCATTTCCGTGAGGGGTTAGGCGTAAGGGGTGAGGGGGGTGAGGATCGCCTAACCCCTCACGCGTTACCCCTTACGGGCTTCAGTCTTTCCATAGATTATTGGCCGCGTATTTCAAGACCACGTCCACGCAGCTCGGGCAGTAGCCGTTGTCGAGGAGGTTCTTGACCATCGCGTTGTACTTGTCGCTCTGCTCCTCGTCGCGCGTTCTCGCCTTGGTGATGATGCGGCTCAAATCTCTGACCGAAGTCATAAGCTTTTTTTCGATCGCCTCTTTCAGCGGCTCGTAGCTGCCGTAATCGATTTTTTCGCCTCTCCGGTTCGCGGCCCAGAGATAGGCGATCACTTCCTGGCGAAAGCCGTCCGCCGCCGAGCCGATGATCGCGATCTGCTCCTCGATCGATTTCATGAAGCTCTCGTCGGGCGAGAGCTCTTCCTTGGTGTTCCGGTCCTTCACTTTGCTCTTGTTCACGTAGGCCTCGGCGTGGTCTAGATAATTCTGGAACAGCGATTCCGCCTGCTCCTGGTACGAGTAGACGAAGGCGCGGGTGATCTCTTTTTCGAGCAGCTCGAGATATTCCTTGTGCAACGTGTCTTGCAGGAATTCCAGATATTGCTTGCGCGCGTCGTCGGGGAGATCCGCTTCCTTTACCATGTTGATGAGCGCCTCGCGGACGTTGATCGGGTTGATGCAATTGCCCGCGGTGTTGTCCGAGAGGGCGTTGTCGAGCGCCTTCATGATGAAACGGGTCGAGATGCCGTTCATGCCCTCGCGCTTGGCCGCCTCGCGCAGCTCGTCGACGTCGACTTTTTTCGTCCGGCCTTTTTCCACGACCTCTTCGCCGTTGTAGAGCTTGAGCTTGGTCATCAGATCGCATTTGTTCGTCGGCTCGAGACGGGAGAGAATGGCGAACATCGATGCGATGTCCAGCGTGTGCGGCGACACGTGGGCGTGAAAGTCCGAGTGGCGAATGATCTTTTGATAAATCTTGACTTCTTCGGAGAGGCGGAGATTGTACGGCACCTTGACCACGACGATGCGGTCGAGGATCGCTTCGTTGGTGTGGTCCGCCTTGAACTTTTGCCACTCGGCTTCGTTGGAGTGGGCGACGATGACCGCGTCCACGTAGACGAGTCCGTGCCGCCCGGGCGCCGGGATGACCTTCTCCTGGGTCGCGGTGATCATGCAGTGCAGGTATTCGATCTCGTTCTTGAAGACCTCGATGAATTCCACGATGCCGCGGTTGCCGATGTTGAGCGCGCCGTTCAGCTCGAGGACCCGCGGGTCGCCCTCGGAGTAGAGATCGAGCTTGGAGATGTCTTCGCTGCCGATCAGCACGGAGGTGTCCTGGTTGTTGGGATCGACCGGCGGGACCACGCCGATGCCGACGCGCGCCCGCTTGGAAAACTCGATCGTGCAGACGGGAAATTCTTCGTAGCGTCCGCTGAACTCTTCTTTGAGCCGGAAGCGGCAGACCGGACAGAGATCGCCTTCGACGTGAACGCCGAGCATCTTTTCGAATTCCTTGCGCAGGTGGCGCGGGATCAGGTGCAGCGGCTCCTCGAACATCGGGCAGCCTTCGATCGCGTAGCAGGGGTCGCTCTCTTCCAGGCCGCGATGGAGCTTTTCGACCAGAGAGCTTTTGCCCGATCCGACGGGACCCATCAGGTAGAGGACCTGCCGGCTCTCTTCGCCCTTGAGCGACGCGGCGTGAAAGTAGCGCACGATCTGCGCGATCGTCTTCTCGATGCCGAAGAATTCATCGGAGAAGAAGTTGTAGACTTTGACCGACTCGTCCTTGTACAGCCGCTTGATGCGCTGGTCGTCCGATTCTTGAATGTCCCGTACGCCGGGCTTGGTGATGATGTCGTACATGCGCGCGTGAGCGAGCTTGGTGTTCCCCGGATTTTCTTTTACCTTTTCGAGATAGCCCAGAAGATTGCCCTTCCAGGCTTTGGCCTGCGCCGAGTCGCGGTCTTTGCGGATGAGCGATTCAAATTCCCCTTGCTGATTCATTCCGGCGATTCCTCCTTTCGGAATGGATCCTGACACGAAAACTCTGGAAATGCATTCTGAAGTATAAACGGGCCGGTTCGGGACAGGCGATGCGTAGTCCTCTTAGCCATGATAATCGCGCCCAGGCCGCCGCGAGCGTAGTTCTGTGTGAAGGACTGACTGTAAAGAAGGAAGCGGACAGAGAAGAGGAGGATCCGTACCGAACATCAACCAGAAGCTCTTTAGGGCCTGCACGCTACCTCCTTTCCCTAAGGGTCCCGGTCAACCTGCGGGGGCTCTCGACGGTTTGACGAAGCGGAGGCGGAAAACTTCAGAGAGCCCCAACGGGGACTATTGAACCGTTATTTTGAGCCAAAGTCAAGAAAATTCATTTTTCGCCGCGACGCAAATTATTCTCTTGTGCGACGGAAGTCCTCCGCGAACGCCGGGAGACGCAGTCGTTTGAAGATTCGGCGCGCGCATGTTAGGAATTTTACCACAATCGCTACCATCTCGCACCTCCGGACACCGACGCATGAGCGGCACGAGCGAACGCCCCGAACTTTCGATCGTCATCCCGCTTTTTAACGAATCGGCGAACGTCGAGGCGCTTCACTCGCGGCTCTCGGCGACGCTCCAATCTTTGGGCAAGTCTTTCGAGATCGTCTACGTGGACGACGGCAGCGCCGACGGGACCGCGGACATTCTCAGGCGGATCCACGCCCGCGCTCCGGAGATCAAAGCCGTCATCTTCAATCGCAACTACGGACAGCACGCGGCGGTCCTCGCCGGCTTCGAGCGTGCGCGCGGCGAGGTCGTCGTTACCTTAGACGGCGATCTTCAGAACCCGCCCGAGGAGATTCCCAAGCTGCTTGAGAAAATCGACGAAGGATACGATGTGGTCGGGGGACGGCGGGAAGAGCGCCGGGACCCGATGTTGCGACGTGTGTTTTCGTTTTTGATCAACCGGCTGGTTTCGCGCACGGTCGGAGTCGAGATGAAAGACTACGGCTGCATGCTCCGCGCGTATCGGCGGGGCATCGTCGAGCGAATCTGCGAGTGCCCGGAGATTTCGACGTTTATCCCGGCTCTGGCGAATTCCTTCGCCGGCTCGGTCGCCGAGATTCCGATCGCCCATTCCCTCAGGCGATCGGGAAAATCGCGCTACACGCCGCTCCGCCTTCTGCGCTTGACCTTCGATCTCCTTACGGGTTTTTCTCTCCTGCCGATTCAGATGGCGGGGCTGGCGGGAATCCTGATCGCTTTTTTCGGCCTCGCACTCGCGCTGTTTCTGGGCGCGAGCATTATAATCGTCGGCGCCGAAGGCATGGGGGTCTTGATGTTGTTCGCCGTTCTTTTCTTCTTCATCGGCCTGCAGATCCTCGCCCTGGGTCTGGTCGGAGAGTACGTCGGGCGCATCTATATGGAAGTCCGGCGCCGCCCCAAGTACGTGGTCAAAGAGATTCTCGACTAGCAGCGTAGCGGGCTTGGCGCGCGACGATTCGGGGCTAAGGCGCTATCAAAGTCGCAGTCATATAAAAGCCGAGGGCGCCGAGGCAGATCGCGGCGAACATGGCTTCAGAGCGTTCTCTGTTCTTCAATATCCAGGCCGTCACGAGGAAAAAAGTCAAAAGAACGAAGGGCACGGCGAGCTTGAGCGTTGAATATTCGGGCCGCCCGATAGGAACGACGACGGCGCCGATTGAGAGCCCGGCGGCGGCGGCGATCGTCGCCAGGAGCGAAAATTTCAGAGCGCCCGGAGATATCTCGCGCTTGATGAAGCGCGCCAGGAGGCAGGACAGCGGCGGCAGCGCGAGGACGATGGTGTGGGGAAACTTGGCAGCAACGAAAGGGAACAAAGCAATGACGACGGCAGCCCAGAGAAGAAGCAGCCGGGAATGCAGATCGATCGTCGTCTCTCGGAGCCAACGCCTTCCTTCCTTGACAAAGTAGGAGATCGCGAAGAATGTCCAGGGAAAAAGGGCGAGCGCGAGCACCGGCAGATAGTAGATGACTTTCCCGGCATGCCGCGTAAGACCGGTACGCGCGGCCGCGTCGTCGAAGAAAAATGCGTGCTCGGCCTCGCGAACCGGCATGCCGGGGGAGAGCCAGAAAGCGAAAACCGCTAGCGTGAACGCTAAAAGCAAACCATGGCGCAGCGCGCTTCGAGACAAGAAGCCTACGAGCGAGTTTTCCTGAAGCTGTTCATGGATCAAGAATACCAAGACGGGAAATAGAGCGATCGGACCTTTCGCGAGAAACCCGAGACCGAGAGCGGCATAGGACATGACCAGCAAAAGGTTCGACGTCGGGCCGCGCTTGGCCGAATACACATAGGCCAGGAAAGCGAGTACGGTAAAGAGAATCCAGGCGGCATCCGAAGGAAGCAGACGAGAGACGCTGACGAAAAGGAACGAGCTGGAAACAATGATTGCGCTATAGAGCGCCATGTCCTTGCCGCAAAGCTCGCGGGCTAAAAAATAAGTTGCCATGGCAGATAGAATTCCGTAAAGCGCCGGTTGTAAGTTGGAAAAAAGTTCAGCGCGGCCGGCGGTCAGCAGCGCCGCGGAAGAAAAGACGACGACGATCGCCGTCTCCGTGAACAACGGAGCCCCCCTTGCCGCCCTTGGGGCGGGCTTGGCGATCTTCGTTTCTTCAGGAGGCGATGGATCTATCGCCGGAGCGAAGCTCGATTCCACCGCGCGGCGAACGCCGCCCGCCACGACGATTCCCACGGCCGATCCCAGGATCGCCCCGCCGATCACGTCGGTGAAAAAGTGCTGTCCCGTGATCACCCGTCCGAGAAGCGCGAGCAAAAATCCGGCGCTATATAACGGAATGGTCCAATGCGGATAGTAGCGGCAAAAAAAAGCGAGCAAGGCGAACAGTGCGGTCGTGTGGCCGGAGGGAAAGGCGTCGAAGCCCGAGGGCCAAAGGTGCGGGCCGATGAAATAAAAATCGCCGAGGCCTTTCGACGGACGGGCGCGTCCGATAAGGTGCTTCAACGCCTGCACGGCGATGCCGCCCGCGCCGAGCGCGAACAGGCCTCCTGTGAATGTTTTCACTAAGCGGGGTTTTTGCCACAAATAGCCCGCCATGATAAACAAAATGCAAAATGTGGCAAGCTGGTCGCCGGCTTCCAGCCCGGCGGCCAAGCGGCCGGCCATTTTTAGAAATGGGATTTGCAGTTCGCGCGAGACGTAAGAATAAATTTCGGCGTCGAGTGCCATCGGGGTTTGTAAGACCAGGTTCGTATAGCGGAGGAGGGGCTTTGTCAACCAGGATTGTGAAGAATTACCAAGATAAAATCGAGATTCTTCGCTGCGCTCAGAATGACATCGTGGGACGCATTTCTCATTCCCGCATTCTGTCACTCTGAACGAAGTGAAGAGTCTCAGCATGCCATCATGAAACTCGTTGTCTTCGCCTATCACGATATCGGTTTCGAGTGTCTCGACTTTCTCATTCAAGTAAAAGAAGAGATCGTTGCGGTCGTGACGCACGAAGACGATCCGAACGAAGAGATCTGGTTTCGCTCGGTGGCCGATCTCGGGCGCCGGCACGGCTTGCCCGTTTACACGCCGAAAAATCCCAACACGCCCGATTTCATCGAGCGGATCCGCAAAGCCGATCCGGAAATCATATTTTCATTTTACTACCGGCAGCTCCTGTCGAATGAGCTTCTGGCGATTCCGCGGCGCGGCGCCATGAATCTCCACGGCTCGCTGCTGCCGCGCTATCGCGGGCGCGCGCCGGTGAACTGGGCGCTCGTCAACGGCGAGACGGAGACCGGCGTTACGCTTCACCATATGGTCGAGAAGGCCGACGCCGGCGACATCGTCGCGCAGAGGCGGGTGGCGATCGGTCAACTGGACACGGCTTTGACGCTCTATCGCAAGCTCACGCGAGCCGCGAGAGAGCTAATGGAAGAAATTTACACCGCGATCCAAGCGGGCGATGCGCCGAGGATTCCGCAGGATGCGCGGTTCGCCACGAAATTCGGCGCGCGGCATCCGGAAGACGGTAAAATCGATTGGAACAAGCCTGCCGCCGTCATTTACAATCTCGTGCGCGCGGTCACGCATCCATATCCGGGGGCGTTCACTTTTGCTCGCGAAAGAAAACTCTTCGTATGGTGGGCGGTCGCCGACGGCGCCGAGTCGAGAGGCGAAGCGCCGGGAACGATTCTCTCGATCGAAGAGGGAACAGGCGTTCGGGTAGCGGCCGGCGCGGGCCGCCTGCTGCTGAAGCGCCTTCAGCTCGAAGGGGAAGAGGAGCTGTCCGCGGATCTCTTCGCCGGGCGGTGGGAATTCCGGATCGGCGAGAGGCTGGGATAGCTTCGTGTTGCGGCGTGGCGGTTGGGGAAGCGATATACTTTTAGTCATTTCCCTGCTCGTCATATTCTTCGGCTTCAATCTCGGCGGACGCGCGCTGTGGTCTCCGGTCGAGGGACGCTACTCGGAAATCCCGCGCGAGATGGTCGCGACCGGCGATTATCTGACGCCGCGGCTTAACGGCGTCAAATATTTCGAGAAGCCGCCGCTCTTCTATTGGCTCCAGGCTTCTTCCATCAAGCTCTTTGGTTTGAAGGAGTGGTCGCTCAGATTATGGGCCGCGCTCTTCGCCGTGCTCGGCTGCCTCGCGGTCTACGCGGCCGGCAGGGAATTGCTCGGCCGCAGAGCGGGTTGGATCGCGGCCGTGATTCTGGCGTCGAGTCCTTTGTATTACGCGATGGGCCGCGTCATCACGGTGGACATGGCTCTGTCGTTTTTTCTCACCTGCGCGTTGTTCGCGTTTCTTATCGGCGTCAAGACGCCGCCGGGGCGTTCGCGGCGCTTTCTCCTGTGGTCTTTTTACATCTGCGTCGCTTTGGCGACTTTGACCAAGGGCCTAGTCGGCATTGTTCTTCCCGCTCTGGTGATCGGCTCATGGATCGCGCTCGTTGGTGAAGGGAAGCTCCTCAAGACGATCTATCTCCCGTCGGGAATTTTCCTCTTTGCCGCAATCGCCGCGCCGTGGCACGTCATGGTGTCACGCGCCAATCCGGAGTTTGTCCGGTTTTACTTCATTCATGAACACTTGCGGCGTTTCCTCGCGGAGAATCAAACGCCGCTCCACGAAGCATGGGCGTATCTTCCGGTGCTGCTGATCGGGTTTTTTCCGTGGTTCGCGTTCCTTATTCAAAGCTTCAAGAACAGCGTGGATTTCTCCTGGGATCAGCGCCGCAATCATAAAGAGGAGCTGTTTCTCTGCCTGTGGCCGGTGCTGATATTTCTGTTCTTCTCGGCTTCGGGTTCGCAGTTGTTCACGTATATTTTGCCGGCCTTTCCGCCGCTCGCGCTACTTATCGGGCGAACTTTCTCCTCGTGGTGGAACACCAAGGCGGCGCCGGGGTTCAGGTCCGGTGTCTGGGCGGCAACTATCGCCATGATCTTGCTGGGGGTCTTGGGGTTCGGGGGTTTGCAGCACGGTCTGGAACGATATTCCAACTGGCCGAGCCTCGAGGCTCCCAGCGACGATACGACGATCCCTTCGACGAAGCTGACCTCGTATCCCGATCTGGAGCCAATGAGGCCGTACTTGTATGCGCAAACCGCGCTCCTTCTTTGCGGCGCGGCGGCTCTCGTCTGGGCGCGGCGGCGCGGCCTGCGCGCGGTATTTCCAGTGTCGGCGGCGACGATCGGCTTGTTGTTGGTGGTTGTGGATAGCGGCTTCCCGCTATTGGACGACCGCCGTTCGTTAAAAAATCTGGCGTTGGCGTTGAAGCCGCAGCTCCAACTGGCAGACGAGGTCGCCACGTACCGCGCTTACTATCAGGACCTTCCGGTTTATCTCGGGCGGTTGGTGACGGTGGTCGAATGGAGGGGCGAGCTCGATTTCGGCATCCGCGCGGAGGACGTGAGCGGCTGGATGATCGACGATGCGGAATTCTGGCGGCGATGGAATGGCCGCGCCAGGATGTACGCGGTCACCGACCGGGAGAATTACGACCGGTTACTTGGCCGCGGCGGGCCGAACGTTCATCTGGTCGCGAAGAACGATTATAACGTCGTGGTCACCAATCAGCCGCGTGTAATGAAATAGAAAATCGGCGCGACGACGATTCGATACCAGGCGAAAGGGATTAAGCTCCAGCGATTCAGAAGGCGAATGAACCAGCGGATTGTAAGCAGCGCAACGACGAACGCGACGACGAAGCCGAGCGCGAGCTGGCCGGCCTCGGTTGTGCTCAACGTCTCCCTCATCTTCAAAAGGTCGTAGCCCGTCGCGGCCATCATGATCGGCACGGCGATCAAAAACGAGAACTCGGCGGCGCCTTTGCGGTCGAGCCCCAGGACTATTCCGCCGATGATGGTGGCGGCCGAGCGCGACGTTCCCGGCCAGAGGGCCAGGGTCTGGAAAAGGCCGATGCCGAGGGCCTGGCCGAGCGAGAGCGTGTCCAGAGGCGCCGTCGGGCGGCGCCGGACAAGATGCTCCGTAAGCAAGATGCCGATTCCTCCGACGAGCAGCGCCAGCGCGACGGAGTCGGGCGTGAAAAGATACTGCTTGATGACGTTGCGGGCGAGAAATCCCGCGACGAGCGCCGGCAAGGTCGCGAGACCGATTCGATATAGCCCCGGCCAGCCGTCGAGCGCCGATCCCTGCGGAGAAAACGGATCATGGTTTCCGGGGATCAGACGCATGAAACGTTCGCGGTAGAGCACCACGACGGAGAGAATCGCGCCTAGCTGGATGGCGACTTCGAACGTGGAGGCTTTCTCGCCCACGAATCCAAGCAGCGCGCCCGCGACGATCAGATGGCCGGTGGAGGAGACCGGAATGAATTCGGTGAGCCCTTCGACGATGCCCAGGATGACGGCGACGACCCAGTTTTCCAAGTTTTCTCCCTCTCCGGGCGGTTCCAGTGACTATTTGCGCGACTTCCACTTTTCCTGGGCGAACTTGATGATCGCCGGAAGCAGCGACACGAATATCACGATCGCGATGATCATGTGGAGATGCTCGTCGATATTTTCGACCCATTTGCCGAGGAAGTAGCCTGCCAGGGTCGTGCTCATGACCCAAAAGATCGCGCCGACGATATTGTACATGGCGAAGCGGCGGTACTTCATGCCCGCGACGCCCGCGACGACCGGAGCGAAGGTGCGAATGATCGGGACGAAGCGGGCGATGACGATGGTAAAGCCGCCGTACTTCTCGTAGAACTCCTTGGCGGTGAGGACGTGCTTGCGGCGAAAGAAAAGCGAGTCTTCGCGCGTGAAGATCTTGGGCCCGGTTTTCGCGCCGATGGTGTAACCGACCGCGTCGCCGGTAATGGCGGCAATGCTGAGAACGATGTTGAGCGTCACGATATTCAGATCGCCGCGCGCGGCGAAGACCCCCGCGGTGACGAGAAGGGAATCACCGGGAAGAAAAAAGCCGATCAAAAGGCCGGTCTCAGTGAAGACGATGATCGTGATCGCCGCGAGACCGCCCACCCGAACGAGCGTCTCGACGTCGTAGATTTTATGGAACAGGTCCCAGAGAAAGTCCATCTAATCGTGCCGGAACGCGGGTGTGAGGTTTTTTGGAAGGGTCATCGGAAGTTTTCCGACTGTAAAGCATTGGAGGAGTGAAGTCAAAGAGAGACTAACTCTCGCCGAAAACCGGCGCGCGCCAAACACTCTTGCGCAAACCTACCCGGACATTGTAGTGGAGTGTTGAGAAACTCTTCGCCTTTTTGGTCGTGAAAACCGAAGGAGGCTCTATGAAACGCTGGCTCGTTGTTTTCGCCGCCGCGCTGCTTTTTCTAATGCCATTTCAGCTCTCTTCAGAGGATAAAAAGAAGTACCCTGCGCCACGATTTCCTTCTTACCTCAAGGCTCCCAAGAATGTCGAAGAGGTCATGCCGTACGCCCGTGCCGCCGTGCGCCAGGTCGGCGGGAGAACGCCGCTCGGCCTGGCGGAGAAGGGGCAGACGGCGCTCCTGCTCGCCGCCGACCACCTCGGGGAGCCGATCATTATGGAGGCGATCAAACGCGCCTTTGCCGAGAGGGGTATCCAGGCGCAGGTTATGTTCGAGAGTGAGCTTGCCGGGGTCAGCCGTGATGAGGCGCGGGCGATCCACGGCGCAAAAGGGAGGATGCCGATCACTAAAGAGTACGGCTTCGGCTACTTCGAAGCCGGACAGGCGGGCGAGTGGGGCATCAACTGGTTTAAGAAGCACCATCCCGAAGTGGCCGCGAAATTATTCCCCGATCTGCCCAAAGAGCTGGCTGAAAAGGCAGAGAAGCTTGGCGGCAATCGTCTCGGCAGCGCCGTGGCGGCTTATATCGAGAAACATCCGGAGATCGACGTGGTTTTTTACGGCCGAGGCGGCCGGCAAAATCACGCGCGGCGCTTAGGAAAATACCGCGACAAATTCCGCGGTAACTTTATTTTCGACAATCGCTACGAACTCATGACCAGGGCGCCGCAGTTTCCGGGCGACATCTGGCGGTTGGCCGAAGAGCGCGTCATCGAGCCGATCGCGTGGCTGGATCGGATTCACGTCACCGATCCCGAGGGAACAAATATCACTTTGGATCTGGATGAAAAAATGGCGGACGCCTGGGGTAAGTCCGCTTATCAGCAAGGCCATCTCTATATGCTGCCTGGGTCGGCGACGGGACGTCACCCCTTCTCCATCGTCGATTATCCGGCCTTGACGAAGCAGTACATCCCGCACTTCTTGAGCAAGGTGAACGGCGTGATCGCCGGGACGACGAACCACCACGGCTTTTACCCGCGCATCGAAGTCCACATCAAGGACGGCTACGTTCGCGAGGTGAAAGGGGGCGGATACTTCGGCGACATCTGGCGCGAGGCGATGAAGATTCCGGGGATTCACGAGGCGGTTTGGCCTTTCCGCAGCGAGCCGGGCTACTGGTGGGCGCGCGAGGCCGGCCTCGGGACCAACCCGAAATTTTATCAGGAGCCGCAGGAGAATGCGGTCATCGGCAGAAACCGCTCGGAGCGGAACGTTGCGGGAGTCATCCATTTCGGCTTCGGCCAGCAGGTTGTCGAGAGTCCGGAAGGTCCCACGAAGCCCAAGGAAGCGATCGACTTCGAGCAGAAGACGGGCCTTCCCAACGAGCATGGTTGGCACATTCATAACACGATGATCACCTACCGCGCGCGCGTGCGCGGCACCAAGAATACCTGGCTCACGCTGATCGACCGGGGACGGATCACGGCGCTGGATTCACCGGAGATCACGGCGCTGGCCTCGCGGTATGGTGATCCGAACGAGGTATTGAGTCAGGACTGGGTGCGTCACCTGCCCGGAATCAATGCGCCGGGGAACTATCAGGAGTACGCGAAAAATCCGTGGAAATTTCAGACACAGATCAACAAAAAAATCGCCGGCGGCACGTACGAGTATTTTTACCCGGTCGGAAAGAAAGCATCCAAGAGCTTTCAGCCGAGCCAGATCGGCGGCCGATCGTTGCCCGATGAGGTACGGGAGTAGGGAGTGTTGATCCGCCAGATTTCCAATTGCTCACCCGGTGTTGAGCGTCACGATATTCTGAGAAGCGGGAGAATCTGAGAAGGGGATGAGTGATTTACGGTGTAGAGAGAGATCGGTTTAAACGCTGGCAATTCTACTTTAGAACTGTCCTATGACGGGGAAGCTTACGTTTGAAGCTTACTATCGCCTAAGCTGCACGCAAGTGCGTATACAAACTCGTGACGTTGAATGAGCAAGGTGTACAATTTCTTTAGTGCCGCAATGGACAGCCAGCTTTTTTGGGGGTTCATTGGGCTTTTCCTCGCGAGCATCGCACTCAGCGGAAAGTTAAGCATGAATGCGTCCTATATTTTCTTAGTACTGGCTTGGATAGTCGGATGCTTCGGAATTTATAGGTCTGGTGTATTTAGCGATTGGCACATGTTGCTTGGAGTGTGGCTACTTTTGGGCAGTGCATTGGCATTTACGGGGTCATGGCTTCAACCTGCTATTCCGTTAGCTAAATCGAAATCAGGTAAGCCTTCAATGCCGCCGTCGTTGAGCGATCTGTTCAAGAGCGACTTTCCAAACGTTATGAAATTTAGCGACGACGGTCGTATTGGTATTCAGTGGAAAAATGGCGAAGTTTTACCAATCAGGGGTCAGGTCTATGCAGATTTTCCAGCCAAGACGCTATTCGTGGGGTACTACATTGTGTCTTCTCCGAAAACCTATGAGTCGTGTCTGAGACTTACGGAGGCCGTGAAGGACACGACACTAGCTTATCCAAGCGCGTAAAGGTGCAGGCTGGTTACAGAGATGAAAGCACGAGACTTGAAGAGCTAACTTTCTCGGGGCGTGTTTTACTGTACCATGAGGACTTTTTATCCATCAATCAAAAAGCAGCTATTATCGAGGCCTACAAAGTAAAGAACTTTGATGTACAGTTCAGGGGACCTGATTATCTTTCAGATAAGCTTATTGCTTGGCATCGACAGCACGATCCAAAACCGGTGCCCTGAGTAAAGGGCATGACGGACGTGCTGCATGGGAGCAGTACTTGGGGTCAGACAAGGACAGACTGTTGAAAAACCCCCGTTCACCCTTCGAGAGTCTCAGGGCGAACGGACCTAGTATTGGAATCGTTGAGTAATTTCCGTTCGTGCTGAGCTTGTCGAAGCACGAGTAGGACTTTTTCAACAGTCTCAGGATATCTAAACAATTTGCACTAACCTCTTTACTTTAGCTTGTACCGCCCCGTCCTGCTGCGCTCTCTGAGAGAACCGCCTGAGTAACGAGCTGATCGTAGTCTGATCTCTGTACGATGCTCGCAAGCTGCCCGTCCTGATCGATGCCGCGACAACAGCCGGAATTCGGTGTATATTTTCGCCGATGCAGCTTGCCATCAAGATCGACGTCGATACGCGGATCGGGCTCCGGGAGGGAGTGCCGCGGCTGCTGGAATTGTTGCGGCGCCATGGAATCAGGGCCAGCTTTTTCGTGAGCTTCGGCCCGGATCATTCGGGCCGCGCGATACGGAGGATCTGGCGGCCGTCGTTTCTGCTCAAGATGCTTCGCACCAATCCGCTCCGCCTCTATGGCATCAAAACTCTGCTGTCGGGCACCTTGTTGCCGTCGAAGCCGATAGGAGCGGAGAATCCGGATATTCTTCGCGCGATCGTGGCGGACGGCCACGAGTTGGGAATTCACGGCTACGATCATGTGCGCTGGCAGGATCACCTGGAAAAGATGAATGAGGCGGAGATCGAGGCGGAGCTTAAGAAGAGTATGAGCGCGTACGAAAACGTTCTCGGCGTGCGCCCTCTATGCACGGCGGCGCCGGGTTGGCGCTGCACGCCGGAGAGCCTCATGATTCAAGACCGGCTGAATTTCTTTTACGCGAGCGACGTGCGCGGAAGCTCGCCTTTTTTTCCGGTCCACGATGGCCGAGTCTTCAAAACGCTGCAGTTTCCGACAACCCTCCCGACGCTCGACGAATTGATAGGCCGCGAGCGGCGTGCCAACGAGGTTCTTCTCTCTTTGCTCAAAGATAGTTTGAACGTGCATACGATTCACGCGGAAGTCGAAGGGCGTCCTTATCTTTCGATGTTCGAAGATTTCCTGAAGGAGATCCGCCGCCGGGGCGTGGAGACGGTGCTGCTCCGCGACGTCGCGACGAATTTCGTCTCGCGCGCCGCATCGATTACAAAACGATCTATAAGACGGGGAAATCTTCCGGGCCGCAGCGGCTGGGTGGCCTGTCAGGAAAAATAAAAAGGTAAAAGCATGAGTTCGACGCGCAAAGAGTTTCTGCCGCTGTCGCGGCCGACGATCGGCGAAGAGGAAATAAGCGAAGTCGTAGAAACGCTGCGCTCGGGTTGGATCACGACGGGTCCCAGGGTCGAGCGTTTCGAGCAGAGCTTTCGGGACTATCTCGGCATGCCCGAAGCCGTCGCGGTTTCCTCCGGGACCGCCGGACTCCACATTGCGCTGCTGGCCGCAGGCATCGGTCCCGGCGACGAGGTCATCACCTCGTCGATGACTTTTGCCGCCACCGCCAACGCGATCGTTTTCTCCGGCGCGCGGCCTGTTCTGGTGGACTCCGAAGCCGACACTCTGAACATCGATGTAAACGCCGTCGAGCGAGCGATAAACGGCAAAACCAAAGCGATCATGCCGGTCCACTTCGCCGGCCAGCCGTGCGCGATGAACGAGTTGCTGGAGATCGCGCGGCGCAATAATCTTCGAGTCATCGAAGACGCGGCCCACGCGCTCGGCACCGAGTACCGCGGACAAAAGATCGGCACAATCGGAGACGCAACGGTTTACAGCTTCCACCCGATCAAAGCCATCACGACGGGCGAGGGTGGAATGATCGTGACGCGCGAAGCCGAATTGGCCGACCGAATGCGGCTGCTGAGATTCCACGGCATCCGGACGAGCGCCTGGGAGCGCCAGGCGGGCGGCAAGTCTCCCCTCTACGCGGTGGAGACGCCGGGCCTCAAGTACACGATGATGGACATCCAAGCCGCGATCGGCATTCACCAGATGGCGAAGCTCGAAAGCTTCATCGAGCGGCGAGCGCTTTTGGCCAACCTCTACCGCCGGCGGTTCGAAAAAATCGACGGGATCGAGCCTCTCGGTTTGGTTTCGTATGCGCACGAGCACGCGTGGCACATTTTTGTCGTCCAGTTGGAGCTAGAGCGGTTGACGATCGGCCGGGACCGGTTCTTGGAAATTCTCAAGGAGCGGAACATCGGCACCGGAGTCCATTTTCCCGCAGTCCACCTGCAACCTTATTATAAGGAGAGGTGGGGGTACTGCCCCGGCGATTGTCCGAACGCAGCGAAAGCTTCGGAACGGATTCTTTCCTTGCCGCTCTTTCCCACAATGAATGAGAACGACGTGCACGACGTTGTGGAAACCGTTGCAGAGTTATTGGACGAGCACCGAAAGGATTGAACATGCCGATTTACGAATATCTTTGCCTGGCCTGCAAAAAACCTTTCTCTTTTCTGGTCGGAGTAGTGGCCGATTCCGGCGAGCCGGAGTGCACGCGCTGCGGCGGCAAGAAACTCCGCAAGCTCATCTCGCGCGTCGCGCGGGTGCGATCCAAGGAAGCCTCGCTGGAAAACCTCGCCGACCCGAGCAAGCTCGGCGACATGGACGACCCCAAGGCCATGGCGAGCTGGGCCAAAGAGATGGGGAAAACCATGGGCGAAGAAACCGGCGAAGAATTCGGCGACGAGTTTGACGAGATGAT
>DASXUF010000062.1 GCA_036504975.1 Candidatus Binatia bacterium
ATCAGCGGAATTTGACGATCAGATAGGCGGGTTCCGACTGCGAGCCGCCGGCGCCGGGGTGCTCGATTACGACCGGATAGGTTCCGGGCGCGCGCAACAGCTCCGGCGGGAGCGTAGCGTTGATTTCACCGGCGCGGCGAAAATTCTGTGGAAATCTTGCCGGACGAAATTGGACCTCGGCGCTCACGGGCTTGCCGTTGACCTTGACCACGGCGGTGCTGAGAAAGTTCTTGCCTTTGATCGAGAGTTTTACCGGCCCTTCTCCCTGCGTGACCGAATCCGGGACGAGACTGTCGATCTCGGACGCCGGGCGGTCCGGCTGCGGCCGCGGGATCGGATTCCGGTAGGCCGGACTATACGCGGGCTTGCGCGCGACGCCCTCTTTGAAGACCGTGTGAATACGCTCGACGGCGAAGATATCCTCCAGCGGATTGGCATCGAGGATCACGACATCGGCGAACCGGCCCGGCGCGATCGTGCCGAAATCCGACGCCCGTTTTTCGCATTCGGCGGGGTTTTTGGTCGCCGCCATGAGCGCCTCCATCGGAGTCAGACCCGCCTCGACCATGATCTCCAGCTCGCGATGGATCGCCAGTCCGGGAAGAATGGAGTTGGGATCCGAGCCGGTTTGAAGGCGTCCGCCGGCTTTGACGAAACGCCGAAGAAATTCCTGCAACTTCCCGTAGCCGCTCGCGATCCGTTGCTGGAGACCGGTCTCAAGCTTCGCTGTCCCGGTGAAATACTCCTTCGTGTTCGCGCTAAAATACGGCGGAACGTAAGCGATCCGAGACGACGCGAGAAGCTTGAGCTCGTCGTCTTGAAATCTCCGCCTGTTCTTCGAAAAGGCGCGCCAGGCCGTGGCCAAGGTCGGCGTCCAGCAAACGTTCTTTCCTACCAACGTCTGGATAACCCGATCGTAAGTTTCCTCCTCCATGAAGCTGTGGACTTCCTGGCTGGTCATGCGGTTGCGCGTGGCCGTTCGTCCCTCATGCAACTTTTTTCTTCCCTCGGCGCTCGCGACTGTCGCCATGGCGACCGAGTGAGAGTGCTCGATCGAATTGATATCGACGCCCGCCAGGACGGCCTCGGTTCCATTGATGGAATGCACGACGACGGGCTTTCCGGCGGCGCGCGCCTCGGTGCTGATTGCGCGTAGCTCCTCGGTTGAGAGATTTTCCAGCGCTTTGACGATATCGACGCCGGCACCGATCGCCTTTTTCGTTTCTTCTTTGGCCTCTTCGGCGCTGCGGACATAAACTTCGGTCCTCCCGCGCGAGCCCTCTTCCCCGCCGTCCTCTCCGGCCCGGTTCAACCTCCCCGCGACGATCAGGCGCGGTCCGAGAAGCTTGCCCTTGTCGATTCCCTCTTTCTGGGCGAATCTCCACGGCAACGGATTGTCGCCGATATCGAACGCCGTCGTTACGCCGTAAGACAGATAGATCTCCGCTTGCCAATCGCGATAGTGGGAGTGCGCGTCGATAAGGCCGGGAATGGCGACCTTGTCCCGGAAGTCTAAAATTTTTGCCCCTTTCGGCAGCGCCAATGTTCCATGCTTGCCGACGGCTTGAATCCGCTTTCCCTCGATGACGATGTCCGCATCGGCAAGAGGCGGCCCGCCCGCGCCGTCGATCAAAAGCTTTACTTGAAGAACGACCGGCGCCTCGTCGGCCGCCATGATCGCAGAGCCAAGAACGGCCAGAACGGCGGCAAGCACGCAAAGAACACGATAAAACCGAATCGATTTCATTTTCGCGGTGAGGGTTCCGGGCCGTAGAGCTTGGTAAAAAACCCTTCTTTTTCCAACTCCTGGATGATTGACAGATCCATGAACTCGGCGATCTTGCGCCCTTTGAGAGCGCTATAAGTATTGCTCAGGTCTTCGATGTCGTTCTGAATCGCCTCTTCCCTGGGAAACGGCCTGGGCGGAATGGTCCCGAGGAGATAATTCTTGTGCATCGATTCCAAAAGCTTGGGCTCGGTCACCTTCATGTATTTGCGGTAGACGCGGAACGCCTGCTCCTTGTCTTTTCTGCCGATGGCAATCGCCTCTGTGAGCGCCATGAGAAAACCCTTGATCTCGCGCCGCCGGTCCTTCAAGAACTGGCGGCTGGTCGAAATGTCGCTGCCGGAAGTGTACACGCCCTTGTCGAGCAAGTCGGCCAGGACGGTCACCTTCTGCCCCGCCAGCTCGAGCTGCAAGAGATTATCGGCGGTGGCGATGGTCGCGTCGATTTTTCCCTGGAGCATGATCACGATGCGGCGATCCGATTCGCTCAGCCCCGTCGGTATGACCTGGACGTCTTTTCCCGGTTGCAGTCCGATCTTCGGCAGCAGGCGCTGCAGCGCGTAGTCGGAGCCGGCCCCGATCCGGCTCGAGCCGATGATCTTTCCTTTGAGCCCTTGAATGGAAGTGATCGACGGATGCGCGACCAGCTTGTAGGCGATCGGCCCCAGGCTGGCGACGATCGCGACCGGGGCGCCCCGGGCGGCCGCGGTGACGGCCGAGGAGCCGGAGGCGGCGATCAAATGGACGCTGCCGCCGAGCAGAGCATTCACCGAAGTGATGCCCGATGCGATGTAAACCAGGTTGCCGTCGAGACCGTATTTGTCGTAGAGCCCGAGGTCTTTGGCGATCCATAGCGGCGCGCGCGTCCCGGAGACCGACGCGTAGGATATCGTCATCGTCTCCAGCTTCTTTTCCTGAGCGGAAGCGTCGCCGCATAACAGCAAGCCCCAGGCCAAAAGCACGGCAGTCAGTTTTTCGCTATTCTTCATTTCATCCTTCCGCTTTCATGGTTCGAGTTCCCTCACCATGACCCTGAGTGTAATCGAACGGGTCATCCTTCATCCTTGCCTAGTAGTGCTCGCCCTCTTTCAGCGTTCGGATCGACGCGCGGATCTGGGCTTTGGATTTCACCTTGTGCTTGTAAAGCAGAAACGGCCACGCGCGATAAGGATTCTCCAGCCGCGCCGTTACTCTGCCGCGCGAGGCGTCCGCCATCGGCTTCGGCGTGGTGAAGCTCATCAACAGAAGCTGGTCTTGGCAGGCGCGCTCCAATTGGATCGCCGAGATGCAAGTCCCTTCGATTCCCGGCCCCACCACGACGCAGCCGTGGCCGCGGAGGAAAATCGCGTAGTGCGGGCCGAGGGCCTGCGCCATTCGCTCGGCCAAAGCCTCGCTGTTGATACCGTGGCTGTCGGGAAATATCGGCACGCCGTCGGCGAAGAGCCGCGCGTCGCGGTTGAACGGGACCAGGCCAGTGTCTTGGAGGCCCACGAGGATCGCGCTCCGCGCGTGACAATGGATGACGCTTCCGACGTCCGACCGGCGACGGTAAATCGTGCTGTGAATGAGACTCTCCGAAGGAATCGGCCCTTTGCCGGCGATCCGCTTGCCGGCGAAATTTACCGTGCAGATATCTTTGGGCTCGGCGAGAATGCCGGCAAATCGCGGGTTGATCAAAAAAGTTTCCGTTCCCGGAACGCGCGCGCTCAAATGTCCCGACCCGGACAGAATTCCCTCGCCGGTGATCACCTGCAAACCCTCCACCAGCCGCCGCTTGAGATTTTCGATACTTCGGCTTTGCTCAGTACGGGTTTTCGATTTTTGATTTTCCATTTTTGGTCCCATAATCCCCAATTCCTAATCCCCGAATCCCTTCTTTTCCCACTCCGCATAAAAGCGCCACAGGGCGCCCTGCGACCTATCCGGCGCGCCGCGGCGCGAAAGGAAAGCGTCGATGTCGTCCTGAGGGATCGACGGGACGTTACCGAGGGTCGCCGCTTGCAGGTTCATCTTGGCCAGATGGTCCAGCTTGATCGCTCGGATCGTCGCTTCCTCGATGCTTTTCCCCACGACGACGACGCCGTGGCCGCGGAGAACGCAGACGTCGCTTTCTCCCATCACTTCGAGCATCGCGTGAACTTGCTCCTTGGAATGCAGTGTCAGGCTGCTCTGGAACAGAGGTATACCGCGCAAGGCCAACCGCATGCCCTGCGGATCGTAGCCGCCGTAGATCGGCCGGAGCGCGATGCCCGCGATGCTCGCGAGCACGATCGACGGCGGGTGCGCGTGGACCACGCCGCCGACGTTAGGTCTCAGCTTGTAAATCTCGCCGTGGATGCAGGCCTCGTTGGGAGTTTTTAGCCCGGCGCGGTTTTTGAGCGGCGCGCCCTCGAAGTCGGAGAGGACGATGTCCACGGGGCGCGTGTACAACAGACCCGTCTCGTCCCCTCCCCTTCCCCGGATGAGCATCGACTCGCCGTCGCGGTTGCGGGCGCTCACGTGGCCGGTCGTTTCCTTGAACAGGCCGAGCTTGGCGAGAATTCGGCACGAGAGCGCGACGTTTTTTACCAGCGCGGCGTCGGCTTGCGGGTTTCGAGTTTTAGATTTGAGATTTCCGATTTCTTTTCCCCCGGTCCTGAAGCGTTAAACCCTTCAACCTTCGACCCTCTCCTTGGTCCTCTCCCTCCCAAGGAGAGGAAAGGATGAGGGTTACGCCGCTTCCATCGCCGCCTGATAGAACGCGTCGTAGGTCACCCACTGCTTCCCTTGGCTCTTCTTGAGATGCAGCCAGATGGCGCTCTGCGCTTCCGCCGTCCCCGCCCTGCTGAGGACGATCTGCTCGCCCAGTTTTCCATGGTCCTGGTCCGCCTCTCCGTGGGCGGTGAAAAATTCCAGCGCCTCCTCGGGCACGTGATATTTTTCTCTCAGGGCCTCGGCCCAGACCGGATGGACCACGGCGTTGATCTTCTCGCCCACGCGGAGGTTCGCCGGGAGATCGCCGACGGTCTGCTTCATCGACTTGTAGCGCTCGGCGTCCAGCACCACCTGCATCAGCGGCGACGGCTGCGAGCGCATAACCTCCTCCCGGCTGAGGCCCAGTCCCTGCGCGAAGCGCAGCCAGAGCTCCGGATGGCTGGGGTATTTCCCTCCTGCGAGATCTTCGCCCGCCTCGGAGAGAAGCACCTTGAGCTGCTCCTGGAGCTCATCCAGCGTCGGCGCGGTGGCGACGATGTAAGCGTCGTTCCTGAGCGTCTGGACCTTCGCGTGGTAGTCTTGCTTGGCCCACGCTTGGAGCTGCTTCTTCGTCCATTCGCCGCGCACGAGCTTGAGGCAAAACGGATGATTGATCTTGGTGTGGTGCGCCAGCACGGCCTCCGACACGGCCTCGAGAAATTGTTCCGGCGGAAGAAACTCGCGCGGCGGATCGGGAAAGCGCGGATAGCTCCACGGCGTCTCGATCTCCTGAAACATTTTGCGCGCGCGGGCTCTCAGCTCGACGATCGAAGCCATAAGAAAATTTGCCTCCTGTTAAACTTTCTCATCAGAAATAGCGTATCGTTGGCGAATCTGTCAAGCAGACCGCTGAAAAGACCACGCAGGAAGGCGCTCACCGGTTGTAGAGCCGGGCGAAAAAGCCTTCGGCCTCCAGCTCGCCGAGCAGCGTCTTGTCGATAAAGTCGGCGGGTTTTTTCCCTTTCATCTCCGGCATCGTGAGACTCTGGTTTTCGATCTCCGCCTGGATGACGTCTTCCATCGGATACGGCTTGGCGGGAAGCATGTCCTCGACGTAGTTTTTATAGTAGATCTCCAGGCGCTGGGGATCGTTCTCCCGCATGTATTTGCGAAAACTCGCGAGCGCTACGGTCTTATTCGTGCGCGCCAGCCAGATGGCCTCGCAGTACGCCGCGAGAAACGCGCGCGCCCGGGCGCGCTGCGCCTTGATGAAATCCCGCTTGGCCGAGAGATCGCTCGCGCTGGTATGGATGCCCAGCTCCCGCAGGTCGGCCAGAACCGAGACCTTCATGCCTTTGGACTCCGCCTCGTAGAGATTATCCGGGCTCACGAGCGTCGCGTCGATCTTACCCTGCTGCATGATGAAAACTCTCTTGATCGACTCCGCGAGTCCGGTCGCCAGCACGTTCACGTCTTTGCCGGGAACCAGCCCCAATTTGAGCAAAACTCTGCGCAAAGCGAAATCGATCGTCGTGCCGGGCCGGCTCGTTCCGACCGTCTTTCCCTTGAGGTCCTGAACCGAAGTGATCGACGGGTGCGCCGCGAGCTTCCAGGCGCCGGGACCGAAGGTGCCGATGATGACGATGGGGAGTCCTCTGGCCGCGGAAACCATCGAAGTGCTGCCGGGGGCGCCGAGGATCTCAACGTCGCCTCCCATGAGCGCCCCGATAGCGGTGTTTCCGGCCGCGATCACGACCAGGTTGACGTTCAGGCCGTGCTTCTCGAAGAGCCGCGCCTCCTTGGCGACCCACAGCGGAATCCGACTGCCGGTCACCGAGGCGTAGGAGACGTTGAGCGTCTGGAGTTGCTTGGTTGAATCCTGCGCTCGACCGTACGACGCCCATAGCAGAGCGCTCAGCAGGAGCGCAGCCGGGATGAGATGGTTTCGGAGCGTCATTTCCCTTGAACGAAATATCGAAAAATAATGTCGTGACGGGTTTCCTGATTGTCCCAGCGGAAGCGCGCCGCGGCGAGCGCCTTGCGCTGCTGTTCTTTGGTCAGGCAATATTTTTTCAGGATCGCCTCGTTGATATCGCCGTGCTGGTCGTTGGCGTCGCCGTGGACGTGGAAGAATTCAAGAGCGTTTTGCGGCAGGGCGAAATATTTTTTCAACGCCTCCCCTTCGTCCAGGAAGTCCTTTTCGCCGTGCTCTTCCTTGGGCGTATAGCGTTTCCACATGCCGCCCTCAGTCGCATACGTCGCGGCCACGCCCTCGATCCATTCGTGGTGTTTGGCGAAATCGAACACGGCATCGACGGTGAAGCGGTACACGGGCAGCACGTCGGCAAAACTGTTCATCGCGGATCGCGGCACGCCGAGGCCATCCGACACTTTGAGCCACATTTCATAGTGCGGACCGAGCTTGCCGCCCGTCACGTCCTGCCCCTCCTCATCGATATACTTCCTGAGCAGCATGCGCCTGGCATCAGGGATGGGGCAGTTGGCGATGATCTGCGCGTCTTTGCGGTTGATATTGACCAAAAAGTAGTAGCGGTTCTTGACGTACTCGACGAGCGCGCCTTTCGTCACCTGGCCTCTGCCGACCGCGACGCGCCACGGATGCGGCTGTTTGATCCTGCCGGCCTTGACGTAGTTTCGCCGCTCTTCCCAGATCGCCGCGATGAACCGGTCCGGCGCAAGCCCGGGCTCTCCTTCCTCGTCGATCAATTCCGCCGCCATGTTTTTTCCTCCGACCGCGCGGTGAAACTTTCCATTCGTTTTTCCCACGCGACGCTATTGCTGTCAAGCGCGCGTCCGTTTGACAACGCCCCGCTCTGCGGCTTAAATCTTGAGCGATGGAAAATTTGCGGATCTGGATCCGCCTCGAGCTGCCGGAAAACGAGCTGCGCTCGCTCAAGAGCGAGTTCCCCGGCGTTGAATTCGTCGACGGCGACGCCGGACAATCGAAGGCCGCGGAGATCGACGCGGTCTTCACGGAAGAATCGCTTGCCGACGATCTCGTCGCGCGCATGGCGAAATTTCGCTGGCTTCACGTTACGCGCGGCGGCCTCAACGCGTACCTCACGCCGGCCGTGAAGAGCCGGCCGATTCAGCTCACCGGGTCCAAGGGCATCCACGGGCGTTCGTTTACGGAGTTCGCCCTCGCCGCGATCTTCACGCTGGCGAAGAAGCTGCCCGAGTGCTGGGATGCGCAACGCCAAAAAAAGTGGCAAAGAGTGAGCACCGACGAGGTGTCGGGCAAGACGCTCGGCATTGTCGGTCTCGGCACGATCGGCTCGGAGCTGGCGCAAAAAGCGAAATGTTTGGGCATGCGGGTGCTCGCCACGAAAAGGACCGTGGACGGGAAGCCGGACTACGTGGACGAGTTGGGAGGCCCCGAATTTCTTCCGCAGATGCTGCCGCAGGTTGATTTCCTGGTTCTGTGCTTGGCCTCGATTCCTTCGACGAATGATATCATCGGCGAGAAAGAGCTGCGCTCCATGAAGAAGAGCGCGTATCTGATCAATCTCACCGGCGGCAAGGCGGTCGACGAAAAGCTTCTAACGCGAGCGCTGAAGGAAAAGTGGATCGCGGGCGCCGCGCTGGACGCTTTCGCCCGGCAGCCGCTCCCTCAGGACTCCGAGCTTTGGAACCTGCCCAACGTCATGATCACGGCGCGCATCGCCGGCGCCGCGGCGCAAAAGTGGGAGCTGTTGTTGCCGATCTTCAAAGATAATCTAAAGCGCTTTCTGTCGGGGGCGCCTTTGCGCAACCTGGTCGATAAGGAGCTGGGGTATTAAACCATGGACGCCTTTTCTTTCATTCAAGAGGTCGAACAAACTTTCTCCCGCTACTGGGGCGGTCACTTCGAGGTGGTGACGACTTTCTTTTCCCGGCCGAGGCCGCAGGAGCAGCTCATCGCCTGGCTGGACGTTCAGCTTTACAAAGAGATCCACGTCGTGCCGGGAAAAGCGCGGGCTTTGATCGAGATGTACGAAAAGTTGGATTCCGAAATCGAGCGGGGCGAATACGAAGCCGAGGCTTACGAGATGGCCGACGAGATCCAGCATTATCGCCTCCTCGCCGACATCCGGCAGCTCATCACCGGAGTCAACCTCAAAGCCACGGAAGCCAAGCCCACCGAGGAACAGCTCAAGCTCGAACAGGTCCGGCGCAAATACGCGAACAGCAAAAGCGCGCTGGTGCGGGCCGTCGGCAGTTTCTCTCCCGGCGGAGGAGTGGCGTTTGCCGCCGCGGGCGCGATGATCGAAGGCGGTCCGATCGAGCGGCTCCTGGCCGAGGCGTTCAAAATCATTTACCGCCAGGAGCACGTTCACTATCACCAGCGGCGCATGGCCTTCGATCGGTTGGCTCATGAGGCGAGCCCGTCGGAGTATCCCGAAGCCTTGAACTTCGCACGGGAGCTGGCGCGCCAGCACTTTATTCTCCGCAACGAGTCGTTCGGCTATCCGCTCGGGCCGGAG
>DASXUF010000063.1 GCA_036504975.1 Candidatus Binatia bacterium
TCCCGGCGTCCGTAAATCCGCCGGGGTCCTTGACGCTGATCGCGCCGACGATGGCGCGCGCCGCCGAAAGCGCCGCTTTGGCTTCGAGGGCCAGCGCCTTCTCGGCGACCTGCGCCGCCGCCTGCGGTTGATCGCGCGTCAGGACGATCGCCTTGAGAGTGGCGCGGAGAAATTTTTTCAGCGTGTCCGGACTCGCGGCGAGAAAACGGTCGCTCGCGGCAAAGCCGGAGAACGGCGTTTTTTGCAGATCGCCGAAGGAAGCGAGTTGCTTGAGTCCCTCGACCTGGCCTTCGGCGATCGCGGCGCCGTCGGGATTGAGCAAAGTCGCATGGACCAGCCCCTTCGCCATGCCGAGGATGCGCTGCGGCTCCGGGCCCAGCGGCACCAGCGTGTAATCTTTGTCCGCTAGCCCGTTCGCCTTGAGAATTTGCCGCGTCGCATAATCCACCGCGCTGCCGTAGCTCAGGATCGCGATATTCTTGCCCTGGAGATCCTTGACCGAGCGAATTTCCGGCCGGGCGACGAAAACCATCGTCGGCCGGTCGTAATAAAAGACCACCGCCTTCACCGGCGTGCCGGTCATCGCCGCACGCATGGCGGTATCCGCTGGAGCGACATGGATCTCGCCGGAAAGAAGTCCGGCGATGCTCGGCCCCGTCGCCATCACCGGCGTGCTCACCTCCAAGCCCTCGGAACGATAGAATCCTTTCTCCTGGGCGACGAATACCGGCAGAAAACCGAAGCTCTTGGTCGGAATCGCCTGCACGATTTTGATTTCCGCATAAGTCGTTCCGCCGGATAGAAAAACTAAAACGCCGAAGGCGAGAGCCTTGAGGCAAGAGGCGAAAGGCGTGAGGCTTGAGCCCTGAGGCGCTTCTGCCCTACTGCCTACTGGCTTTTGCCTCCTGCCTGCTTTCACTTGATAATCTTGGCCGCCCGCGCCAGCACGCTCGGCGGAATTGTGAATCCGATCTGCTTCGCGGTCTTCAGATTGATGATCAGATCGATCTTATCGACCCCCTCAACCGGCAAGTCCTTGGGTTTAACACCACTAAGAATGCGCTGGACGTACTTCGCCGACAGGCGGCCAACTTCGTGGTGGCTCACGTTGTAACTGGCGAGGCCTCCCTGGACGACAGCACTTTGATCTAAGAACATAGTCGGTAACCTCTTGGCCTTTGCCGTGTCGATGATCAGTTGAGCCTGGTTATTTACCATCGAGTCCGACAATTGGAAGAAGGCATCCACCTCCCCGGCCCTAACCGCTCGTATACCCGCCTGAAGTTCCTCGACGGAAGCGAATTGCCGTTCGACAAGCTCGACACCCCGCAGTCGAGCCTCCTCCCGCGCAAACTTGGCGGACTGGCTGGCAACAGGATTGCGGGGGTCGTAGAAGGCCACAAGCCGGCGGAGCTTAGGGACGATCTCTTTCAGGATCTCCAGGCGCTTCGCGGTCAGGTCGGTGCCCGGTTCATAGACCCCGGTGAGCCTTCCCCCCGGTTTTGCGAAGCTGTCCACGAGTCCGAGAACAACCGGGTCGGACCCGGCAGAGAAAACGATGGGGATGTCTGCAGTCGCCCGCCTTGCTGCTATAGTAACGGAGCTGCGGGTTGCATATATCAGGGTGACTCTCTCTTTTTCGAGATCCCTCGCGGCCTCTTCCGCTGCTTTCAGATCGCCTTTTGTATCCCGGATTTCCAAGACAAATTGTTTCGACTCTTCGAGCCCTAGCTCCCTTAAGCCCACGCGAAGCCCGTCAATTATCTCGTTCCATGCGCTGCCTGGAAGGAGGACACCGACACGGAAGACCTTCGGCTGCTGCGCCTCTGCTAAGGGAACAGCGGCCAGAAGAATAGTTGCCAGCAGGAAGGCGCTGATGTTTTTATTCATGGTCTTTTCTCCAATCCAAAATCTAAAAATCGGCAATCTAAAATCGTTCTGCCTCCTGCCGGCTTCACTTTCTCTCAATGGTCTTTCCAATCTCGTAGTCATAATCGATCTTTTCCTTGTCCTCGATCTCGAAGAGATCGAGCGACTCCATCAAGGGCCGGTTGATCGTCGCCAAAAACAGCGCCGGCTCTTTCGGGTCGAGATTGCAGTTGCTGTGCCACGCCATGACAGGGATGCAGAGGATGTCGCCGGCTTCCCAGTCGATCCGTTCGCCTTCGACCATCGTGTAGCCCTTGCCCTTGACGATATAGATGATCGCCTCGTTGCGATGGCGATGCGTCCCCGACTCGCCGCCGGGCGGTATCTCGCGGTAAAAAGTCAGCATCGTCCGGACCGGAAATCCGAGGCGCGGCGAAACGACTTCCATACGGCGCCCGCCGGTGCGCGCCGGCACGAGCTGGACATCCCTTTTGCGCGCGATCATTTTCGGTTTCGTTTTTTCCATGAACCCTCCTTTTTTCGTCGTAGGTCGGAACTATTACCGCTGAACCCTAATCATTTCCCTCTCCCGCTTGCGGGAGAGGGCGAGGGTGAGGGCAAAGTCTGCACGAACCACCCTCACCTCAATCCTCTCCCTCCCTCGGGAGGGAGAGGAAGACAGAATCGAGATTAATTTACACTTGCGACCAAATTCTCTCGACTTCCTCAGCGCTCACCACTTTGCCAAAAAAACCGCCCAAACTTTCCAGCGAACCCTTATGCGCGGCCACGCTCCTGGCCGCGGTTCCATCGGATACGATGAAACTCTCGTAGTCGCGGTTGAACGCGTCCCGCGCCGTCGATTCCACCGACCGGTTCGTCGCCACGCCGCACATGAAAATCGACCGTGCGCCGAGCCCGCGCAAAGTCGAATCCAGCGGAGTCTCGAAAAAAGCGCTGGGCCGCCGCTTGCGGATGACGACTTCGCCTTTTTGTGGAGCGATCTCGTCGACGATCTTCACGCCCCAACTGTCCTCTATCAAAGAGCCGCTCTTCCGGCTGGGAGACTGCGGCGATGCATCGACGAAGCTCGGATGATATGCGGTGTAGATAAAAATCACGGGAACGGCTTTCGCCCGCGCGGCCGCGAGCAAGCGTCGAACGTTGGGCACGAGTGGGGCGAACTCAGGCGGAAAACCGCCGTGATACAGCTTGCCTTCGGGATGGAGCAGCTCGTTCTGCATGTCGATGATCAGAAGGACGTTCTTGTCGGCCATGATTGTCTTCGACCTCTCGATCGCCGGTTCGAGGCTGGATGCGAAAAACAAGTCACTCCGCGCATGGGACGTCGAGAAAGAATTCCCTCTCCCCTCGCGGGAGAGGGTCAGGGTGAGGGGCGCTACAACCGTCGCCACCCTCACCTCATTCCTCTCCCGTCAAGGGAGAGGAGGTTCGTAACCCATTCAATCTCCACATCCACGCTGATTGCGTATTTCTTCTCTTTTTGTTTTCGTTCTTTCCTTATTAACGCTGCGAAAACCTTCATCCACTACGACACCGTAGATCTCTTCCGCGGATCGGAGGCTCACCAAGCCTTTTCGGACGTCGGCCAAAACCATTTCCGGATCGCGTTCCAGCGGATCGCCGAATCCGCCGCCGCCGCAGGCGACGCGCTCGAAGACGTCGCCTTTCTTGAGAAACGTCTCCTCGCTCGATTTCGGCTCGAGACGCCCGCCGAGCGCGTCGAAATCTACCGGCACTTCGCCCGCGGCGAGCCGCTCGTTGACCGCAGTGCCGCGGCGGATGTTGAACTGCGTCGTGCTGCCCGGATAACCGCCGGCGATCCCCGCCGACGCGGGCTGCTCGATGCCGCAGCCGTGGACCACGCACGTTGGAATTTCCTCCACGTCGTGCGGCGTCATCGCCAGACCGATCCCCACGCCACCGCGAAATTTTCCCGGCCCGCCGGTGTCGGGCTCCTGCCTGCGGTACAGATAGAGGAGCGGATAGCGGAACTCGTAGGTCTCGACGTTCGCGATCGCGCAGGCGAGCGAGCGGACAAAGCCTCCGGTGTCGATGCCGTCGCTGCCGGCGCGCGCCCCCGCGCCGCCCGCCATGCCGTCGAGCATGGTCGAGCCGAACGGCTGCCCGCGCTGGTCGAGGCCGAAAAGCTCCTGCTGTCCCGACGCGCCGTTCCAGCACGCCATCAATCTCGAAGAGTGCGTCTCGCTCGCGTCGAGCATCTTCGCGAGGCAGGCGCTCACCGCCGTCGTGGTGACGAAGCTTCCGGCCGTCGTCGCCTTGGCGGCGCCCGCCGGCCACGCGGCTTCGACGACCGTTCCCTTCTTCGAGACGATTTTCAGCGGCCGCAGGCCGCCGGCCGGGCACATCGGAATGTCGTAGCAGAGATAGGCGATCACCGCGGCCTGCACGCCGGCGAGCAAGCCGGAGTACGTGCAGTTCGCCACGGCGGGCGCCTGCTCCGAGCTTTCGGTGAAATCGAGAGTCAGCTCGTCGCCTTGCTTCGTCATCTTCAAGCGGATCGCGTACACGGCGCCGTCGTAGTCGATGTAAGAAGTGTGGCTCCAGCTCCCGTCCGGCAATTCGCTGAGGCGCGCGCGCAGCTTCGTCTCCGTCAACTCTATGATGCGCGCTAGGACTTCGCCCACCGCATCGGCGCCATAGCGCTCGGCGATCGCGGCGATCCTCTCGCCCATAACGAGGTTGGCCGCGATCTTGGCGCGGAGGTCGAGCGCGTTCAAGTCCCGTGTCCGCGAGCGGATGAGGTACTCCTCTTCGAGATCGCGCCTGAGGACGCCGTGCTCGATGATCTTAACCGGCGGGATCACCGGCGCCTCTTCGAAGATCGACTTTGCGCCGGTCGCCGCCTGGCTGCCCTTGGACGAGCCTCCCACGTCCACCTGATGGATCGTCGCTCCCGTCCAGGCGATGAGCTTTTCTCCGGCAAAAACCGGCGCGACCAGAGTCACGTCGTTCTGGTGCAGCGCGCCGGAGTACGGATCGTTGCAGAGAAACATGTCGCCAGCGGCGAAGCCGGGATTGTCGGCGTATTTTTCGAGAATCGTCTTGACGATAAGCCCCTGGCCGATGGCGAGCGACGCGACATAGGGCCCCATGACGACGGCGTCGCCCGCCGGATTCATGATGCAGGTGTTGAAGTCGTGCGCCTCGCTGGCGATGGGAGAGCCGGAGATATTTTTGATCGCGCTCGCCGCCTCGGCCGCGATCGACCACAAGCGGTGGCGCAGGACTTCGAAGCGGATCGGATCGAGGCGCGTCTCCATGATGTCAAGCCGTCAAGCCATCTCTATCAAAAGATTCATGTA